>NZ_VIRJ01000027.1:0-135272 GCF_006874435.1 Microbispora sp. KK1-11
CGACGGCGGCAAGACCCTGACCGCCGCCCTGAACTACGTGGACGACGCCGCCATGTCCATGGGCGCGGCCTTCCAGAAGGCGACGCAGAGGCTCGTCAACGAGGTGTTCGGCGGCGGCCAGGCCGGATCGGCCGACGCGGCCGGGTCGGCTCAGCAGACGGGCTGAGGTGGCGACGGCGGGCCGTCCACAGCCACATCACCGCCAGGGCGGCGAGTGCGACGCAGCCTCCGACGGCCATGCCGGCGAAGAAGCCCGGCCCGTCGCCGTCCGACCGCCCCCACAGGATCCCGGGCGTGACCAGGGCGAGCAGGACCACGGCCAGCACGAGGTAGAACCGCCGGCTGAAGAAGACGTTGCGGCCGGGGGCGGCGGGCGGGGAGTCGAGCTGCGCGGCCGGTCCCACGCTGGCGGCCCTGGGCCGCTTGAAGTACCGCCAGTACATCCAGGTGCCGCAGGGCTCCCAGCCCTCGGGCGCCAGCCGCGCGGCCAGCCCCGAACCGCCGATCGACGGTTCCCTGCGGTACTCCCACCGTTGCGGCCGCTCCGGATCGCGGTGGCTGACGAACCTGCCGAGGTGGTCGACCCGGTCGATCTCCCAGCCCTGGTCGCCGAGCCGGGCCAGCATCTGGCGGTCGGTGAAGATGTCGGCGGTCCACCGCCACTCGGTGGCGTCCGCCGCGTCGGCCTCGGGCGCCCGCGCGGCCAGCAACTGCCCGGCGAAGTCGCCGACGGGACCGAACTCCTCCTCCGGGTCGGCGCCGGTCTCGGCGGCGTACGCGGCGAGGTCGGCGACGGTGGCCTCGATCTGCGCCGCGGGCACGCCGCCCGCGCGCAACAGGGCCTCCAGCTCGTCGAGGTAGGTGCTCACTGCAATCCTCCCGAGGCCAGCATCGCGCGTACGGACTCGTCGAACGCCAGCCACAGGCGGCCCTGCTCGGCCAGCGTCTGCCTGCCCTGCTCGGTCAGCCGGTAGTAGCGCCGGCCGGGCCCGCGCTCGGTCACCCGGAACTCGGCGGACACCAGGCCCGCCTCCTCCAGCCGGTTGAGCACGGGATAGAGCGTGCCGCCCCGAATCTGGCCGAGCCCCGAGCCGGCGAGCATCTTGGCGATCTCGTAGCCGTAGTTCTCGCCCTCCGTCAGGCTGGCCAGCACCAGCAGGTCGAGGACGCCCTTGAGCCAGCTCGCGCGGCGGTCGGTCGCCATGTGCTTCATCCTCGCACGGTAGGAGTACTACCTAGCCCGCTTGACCGACCCTCTTGCGGCCGGACGCCGGCATGAACACGAGGCCCCGGACGTCGATCAGGATGTGCGCCAGGATCGGCAGCAGCAGGCTGCCGGTGGACACGTACACGATGGTGAGCCAGAAGCCGAGGAGGGCCACCACGACCATGCCCTTCCAGCCCTGGTAGAAGTGGCCCGCGACGAAGACCACCAGGGCCAGGGCGGCGGCCGCGGTGGTGCTCAGGCCCAGGACGCCGACGCCGAACGCGATGAGCAGGCCGCGGTAGACGATCTCCTCGCAGACGCCCGCGGTGACCGCCATGGCCAGGCCGTGCCACCGCTCGGCGGAAGTGCGCGGCATCAGCTCCGCCACGGCCGCCTGGCCCGGTATCGCGCGGCCGGACCGGGCGAGGCGGTGCAGCACCACAGTGCCGATCACGATGGCGCTGGTCATGCCGACGACCGCTGGGGCGACCTGGCCCAGGTTGCCCGGCATCGCGAATCCCAGATCCGCCGGGCCGAGCCCCGGCGACAGCACCAGGATCAGCGCCGTCACGGCGAGCCAGACCCACTCCTCCGCGATCCACAGCCGGTAGGCGTGCACCAGCGCCCGCGGGTCGTGGTCTCGGCGTCGTGCCAGCCGGTCGTACTGACGCTTGCCCAGCCAGGGAGCGGCGAAGGCCAGATAGGCCGTCAGCGCGACCGTCAGGAGCAGGCCCGGGGTCGAGAAGCTCGGAGAGATGCTCATGGATTGCCGCCCTTCATACCTGTGTTGGCGACTTAGACGATAAAGCGAGCTAGTTAGGATCGCAATCTAGATAGCGAACACCGGCTGCGAAACCGGCTCGGAGACGATCAGCGGCTGTGCTAGCGTTCGCGGCATGATGCGCGCCTGCCTGACGACGACGCCGGAGACCGTCCCGGCGCGCTGACACGTACTGCCAACGAAGCCCCGGGGCGAGCGCCCCGGGGCTTCGTCGTCCGGTCACTCGCCTCGCCGCAGACGAAACGCGAGGAGACCGCGATGCACGACCACCGCAAGCTGGGCCGCGAGCTCGGCCTGTTCGACACCGACCCGCTGATCGGCTCCGGGCTGCCCTACTGGCTGCCCGACGGCGCCGCTATCCGGCACACCCTGGAGGAGTACATCCGCGACGCCGAACGGCGGGCGGGCTACCGGCACGTATACTCCCCCGTGCTGGGCAAACGGGAGCTCTACGAGATCTCGGGGCACTGGTCGCACTACAGCGACGACATGTTCCCGCCGATGGACCTCGGGGGAGAGCAGGTCGTGCTGCGGCCGAGCCTGTGCCCCCACCACGCGTTGATCTACCGCTCGCGCTCGCACAGCTACCGCGAGCTGCCGCTGCGCGTCGCCGAGCTGGGCGGCATGTACCGCTCCGAGCTGTCGGGCGTGCTCGGCGGGCTCACCCGCGTGCGGGCGATCCAGCTCAATGACGCGCACATCTTCTGCACCCTCGACCAGGTCGCCGCCGAGGCGGCCGGGGCCCTGGAGATGATCAGGCGCGCGTACGCCGTGCTCGGTATCCGCCCGGTCCGCTACCGGCTGTCCCTGCCGGGGGCCGGCGGGAAGTACGTGGCCGCCCCCGAGATGTGGCGGCGGGCGACCGCCATGCTGACCGACGTCCTCGACCGCTCCGGCCTGGCGTACGAGGCCGTCGAGGGCGAGGCGGCGTTCTACGGCCCGAAGATCGACGTGCAGATCGCCGACGGCGCCGGGCGTGAGGCCACCCTGTCCACCGTGCAGGTCGACTTCCACCAGCCCGAACAGTTCGACCTGCACTACATCGGCCCGGACGGCGCCAGGCACCGGCCGGTCATGGTCCACCGCAGCATCATCGGCAGCGTGGAGCGGGCCGTGGCACACCTCATAGAGGTGTACGGCGGCGCCTTCCCCGCCTGGCTCGCCCCCACCCAGGTGGTGGTCCTGCCGGTGACCGAGGCCGAGCTGCCCCCGGCCGAGGCACTCGTACGGCGCTGCGCCGAGCTGGGCCTGCGGGCGGAGGCCGCCGGGCCCGAGCACGGCAGCCTGGGCGCCCGCGTCCGGGCCGCCCGGCTGGCGCCCTACCAGGCGGTGATCGGCGCGAAGGAGGTCGCGGGCGACGAGGTCGCGCTGCGCCTGCGCGACGGGCGCGCCCTGGACGCGATGCCCGCCGCCGAGGCGCTGGCCCACATCGGCGGTCTCGTCGGGGCCCGCGCGGCCGCCCTGTGGGAGCCCGCGTCGTGACTCAAATCGCGACGAGTCGTTCGAACAGGCGGGCGGCGTCCGGCTGCTGCCATTCGATCCGGTTCGGATCCGTGACCGAGGGCCGCCAGGGCACGGTCACGGCGGTGACCCGGGTGCCGGCCCGCTGCACGTCCCGGGCAAGGGCGAGCATGGTGTCCAGGTCCAGACCCGCGTCCGTGGTGACGGACGTCGCGGCCACGCGGACGAAGGATGCCAGGGCGGCGGGATCGTCGAGACGCGAGACCTTCTTCAGCATCGCCTGCATCAGAATCACGTTCCGCTTGATGCGCATGATGTCGGAGCCGTCGCCCAACGCGAACCGCAGACGTGCGTAGGCCACCGCGGTCCTGCCGTCGAGGACGGACCGGCCTGCGGGCAGCTTCAGCTTCGCCTTGGGGTCGTCCACCGCTTGGGGGACGGTGACCTCGACGCCGCCGAGCGCGTCGACCAGCTTCTCCAATCCGTCGTAGCGGATGGCCACGGCGTGGTCGACGCGCACGCCCGTGGTGGTCTCCACCGTCTTCCAGGCGCAGGTCAGGCCGCCGATCGCGTACGCCTGGTTGATCATGTCCCGATGTGCGGCGACGGTCTTCCCGCCGGCCGACCGGCACTGCGGGATCCGGACCATGGAGTCGCGGGGCAGGCTGACGGCCGTCGCGCGCTTCCGGTCGGCGGACAGCCGCAGGAGGATCATCAGATCGCTGCGCTCGCCCAGGTCGCCGACGTGTGTGGACGTCGCACGCCGGTCGGAGCCGAGGAGCAGCACGGTCAGCGCCTTGCCCTTCTTGGGCGGACGGTCCCCGGTGGGCGGCGCCACGGTGTGCGCGCCGGTCGTCCCGCGCAGCAGCACGGTCGGCACCACGACCAGCGCGGCGGTGACCACCGCGACCGCCGCCAGCGCGATCCAGCCCGCCCGGCGGCCGCCGGCCCATGGCGTCAGGCGCCGGCGGCGCCCGCCCGCCGCCTCGTCGAGCAGGCGGCGCCGCTGGCGTGCGAGACCGGCCGGGGGCTCGTGCTCGAGACCGCGGCCGAGATCGCGGAGCATCGTGAGGTCGTCCATGGCTACTCCTCGTCCCGCAGCGGATTGGTGTGGCCGAGCGCCTCGCGCACCTTGCGCCGGGCCCGGTTCAGGCGTGAGCGCACGGTGCCCACGGGGATGCCGAGGGCCTGCGCCGCCTCGTCGTACGACAGGTCGGCCCAGGCGATGAGCAGCAGGACGTCGCGGTCGCCCTTCGACAGGCGCGCGAGCGCGGCGGCAAGCAGCGGACGGACGGCCGTCGCGCTCACGCCGTCCTCGACCCGTTCGGCGTACGGCTCCGCGACGTCGTCGAGCGGGCTGCGCGTCAGCGCCCGGTAGCGGGCGGCCTCGTCGCGGTGGTGCCGGGAGACGAGCTTGCTGACGATGCCGAACAGCCAGGGACGGGCGTCGGGGCGGGTCAGGTCGTAGCGGTCCCGGCGGCGGAAGGCGACCAGGAACGTCTCGCCCACCAGGTCCTCGGCGACCTCGGGACCGAGGCGGCGGGACACGTAGCGGTAGAGCATCGCAGCGTAGCGGTCGAACAGCGCCGCGAACGCCTCGGGCCGCGCCCTGGACTCGGCGATCAGGTCCGAGTCCAGGTGTGGGGTGGCAAGGGGGATCATCAACGAGACCATGGCATCGAGGCCGCCTAACCCTTCGGGGATCCGACAGCCATGTCTCGCCACTTGCCGCGCTTCGGGTTCACGGCACGGGCTACCCCGGGGCGCGGGATCTCAGGACGCGGCGGGCGCGCTTTCGGGCTCCTGGTCGACGACCCGCAGTCCGCGTACGCCGGGGGCCAGCAGCGCGGCCAGCGTGACCAGGATGACGATCGCCCCGCAGACGACCAGCGCGGGCCGCGGCCCCACCGCGATGGCCACCGGCCCGGCCAGCAGCAGGCCGAGCGGCCCGAACATCAGGGACCCGAGCGCGTCGTAGGAGCTCACCCGTGACAGCGACTCGGCCGGGATCTCGCGCTGCATGGTGGTCTGCCACAGCACGCCGAAGATGTCGAAGCACACCCCCATCACGAACGCCCCGCCCACGACGGTCCACAGCGGTGCGCTCAGGCCGAGCAGCACGTACGGCGCGGCGGTGGGCAGTGTGAGGAGCGTCGCGACCAGGATGGGCCGCCGGGGCCGCAGGCGCAGCGTGACGACCACCCCCACGATCATGCCGACGGCCTCGCCCGCGAGGACGGCCGACCAGGCGGGCGCCCCGCCCAGCGACTGCTTGGCGACCAGCGGCCCGAGCACGCCGTGGGCGGCCTGCAGCGCCATGACCAGGACCGAGAACTGGGCGACGACCACCCACAGCCACTGCCGCGAGACGAATTCGCGCCAGCCGTCCCGCAGCTCGGCCAGCACCGAGTGCCCGCCGCCGGCCGCGCGCTCGGCGGGCGTGAGGCGCAGCAGCGCGATCAGCACGGCGGCCACGGTGAACATCGCCCCACTGGCCGCCAGGGCCCACCCGCCCCCGAGCAGGACCACGGCCGCGCCGCTCAGCACGAGGCCGGTGACGCGGGAGATGTTCTGTCCCAGTCCCAGCAGCGCGTTCGCGGTCTGCAGCCGGTCGGCGGGCACCACGTCCGGGATGATTCCGGTGAGGGCGGGGAACAGGACCGCGGCGGCGACGCCGCTCACCGCGCTCGCGATCACGAGGGCGGGCAGCGGCGTCCAGCCGGTGAGCATCATCGCGGCCAGGCAGAAGTACGCCGCCGCGTTCAGCGACTCCCCCGCCATCATCACCCGGTGGCGCGGCAGCCGGTCGGCGATCACCCCGCCGACGAGCATGAACAGCACCATCGGCAGCGCCTCGGCGGTGAGCACGGCGGACAGCGTCGTGGCGGTCGCGCCCGGGAGGCCGAGCACGCCGAAGGCGAGGGCCACCGGCGCGAAGGCCGTGCCGAGTACGGAGATCGTCCGGGCCGCCAGCAGCAGGGCGAACCGCCGATCCCTGAGCAGGCCGAGATCACGGCGGAGGCCAGGCACGAGAACAACTCCGGAAGACGCGGAACACGGGGAAGGGGTGACATCCCATCGTGCCGCCCCCGCCCGCGCCCGTCACCTCATTTACGGCGGCCCGGCGGAATAGCGGTGGCACCTGCCGTCGAGCCAGGCGCGGTAGTCCGCGGTGTGGCTGGTCATCACGCTGGTGGGAGCCCGGTCGAACACGGCCTGCCACCGCGGCACGTTGAGCTGCCAGGGGGGCGGCGGCTCGTCCCACGTGACGCCGTCGGCCCACTTCGCCGCCGAACCTCGCAGATGTTCCGGCAGCCGGTCGGCGAGCCCCGCCTCGATCCACTCGTCGCGCGAGTAGACGAGGATCGGCTGCTCGTCCTGCCGTTCGACGATGGGATCGACGATCTCCCGCCACGCGGCGGCGCCGTACTCCGGGTCGGCCAGGACGGGCTCGGCGGACTTCTTGATCTCCAGCAGCGCGATCAGCCCCCGGGCCCGGACGTGGTCGAGCCACTCCCGCAGCGCCGGCACGCGCTCACCCGCGTACGGCCCGCGGGCGACGCGGCGGTCGCGCAGGTTGCCGGGCCCGTCGGCCCACCCGATCTCGCGGATCTCCTGCCGGGGACCGGTCAGCCCGTTGGTCGTCCTGTTGTGCCACATGACGGCCTTCGTGCCCTGCCGCGTGAGCTGGACGTCGGCCTCGACGCCGTCGGCGCCCCACGAGGCCTGGTCGTCGACCGCCCGCAGCACGTTGGGCTGGCGGATCACGTCCTTCGACTTGGCGTCGGCGCTCTTCGGGTAGCCGCCGTGGCCGATCACCAGCGGACACGGCGGCAGCTCCTCGGCGGGTGCGGGTGCGGGCGCGGCGAGCAGCGCGACCACGACGGGCAGCGCGACTCCCGCCGATGCCCTGGCCATCGCTCGTCCTCCCCAACCGGTCATCCCAGATAGACCAGCGCATTGTGCGCGGCCGTCAGGGGAGGGTGCGGCCTGTGCCGCGCGGCCGGACCCTTTCTTGACGACAAGGGGGAGCGTTTCAGGCGAGCTGTGCGGCCTGGAGCCCGGAGTAGACGCCCGGCCTGCGGCTCAGCTCGTCGTGGGTGCCCACCTCGGCGATCCGGCCGTCCCGCATCACGACGATCCTGTCGGCCGTACGGATGGTGGACAGGCGGTGGGCGACGACGAAGACCGTGCGGCCCGCGACCAGGCGGGCGAGCGCCTGCCGGATCAGCGCCTCCGACGCGGTGTCGAGCGCCGAGGTCGCCTCGTCCAGGATCAGCACCCGCGGGTCGCGGACGAGCGCGCGGGCGATGGCGAGCCGCTGCCTCTGGCCGCCGGACAGCCGCGCGCCGCGCTCGCCCACGATCGTGTCGAGCCCGTGCGGCAGCCGGTCGATGAACTCCAGGGCGTTCGCGTCGCGCAGGGCGGACCGCAGGGTCTCCTCCGGCACGTCCCGCATGCCGTACGTGACGTTGTCGCGGATGCTCCCCTCGAACAGGATCGACTCCTGGGGCACCACGGACAGGAACCGCCGGTAGGTCCGCAGGTCGAGCTCCTCCATGTCCCTGCCGTCCAGCAGGATGCGGCCCGAGGTGGGGCGCAGGAAGCCGATCACGAGGTTGAGCACGGTCGACTTGCCCGCCCCCGAGGCCCCGACCAGGGCGATGGTCTCTCCGGGCGACACGGTGAGGCTGAAGTCGTCCACCGCGGGCCGGTCGGCCTCGTAGGCGAGCGACACCGACTGGAACTCGAACTCGCCGCGGACCGCCGTCACCTCGGCCTTGCCGTCGTTGTTCTCCAGGTCGGGCGCCTGGAGCACCTCGCCGATCGAGCGTACGGACTCCAGGCCCTTGCTGATCACGGGCGTCAGGCTCATCAGCGTGGTGACCGAGGTGGTGAGCGTGGTGAAGAACGTGCTGAGCATGACCACGTCGCCGGCCGTGATCGGCATCACCTGGTAGTAGGAGATCAGCGCGGAGCCGGCCAGGAAGCTCGCGGCGAGCACGTTGAGCGTGATCCAGGCCATCGCGCCGAACCGGCCGTTGAGCAGGTCGAGCCGCAGGCCCGTGCGCAGGACGCGGGTGAGGGTGCCGTCCATGCGGTGCAGCGCGTCCTGTTCCAGGCCGTGGGCGCGGGTGATGGGGATCAGGTGCGTCATCTCGGTCACGCGCGCCGACAGCCGCTCGACCTCCTGCCGGAAGCTCTCGTTGTCGGCCCGCAGCCGGTTGCGCATCCGCATCACCAGGACCGCGGCGGCCGGGACGACGAGCAGGAAGACCGGCAGCGCGGCCGGCACCCGGAAGGCGATCACCGCGAGACCGCCCATCAGCATGGTCACCGCCGCCAGGCCGCTGTCGGCCGTCTGCTGCACCATCTGCTCGACGCTCTCGACGTCCCTGACGACCTTGGTCTGCAGGACCCCGGCGCTCACGCGGGAGTGGTAGCCGATCGACAGGTGCTGCATCCTGCGGCACAGCGCCGACCGCAGCCCGGTGCCCACCTGGCGGATCGCGCCGTGCAGGCACCGTACGTACAGCAGGTGGCCGGGCAGGTTCAGCAGGAGCAGGACGAGCAGCACGGCCATCGACGCCAGCAGGTGGGCGACGGGCGCGTGCCGGACGAGCGCGTCGATGACGTTCGCGGTGACCAGCGGGAGGAGCCAGGTCGGGCTGTGCTTGACCGCGAAGGCCGCGACGGCGAGGACGAGGCGGGGCCGGTGCTCCCGGAAGAGGTAGGCCAGCGTACGGAGCGGGTGCTCGCCCCGGTACCGATGGTCCAGAGCGTTGTGCGGAAGCACCATCCCGACAATCCCCCTACCGGACCCGAGAAGGGTAAAAAGTTCTTAAAAGATCATAGAGCTGACATGGGAAGTGTGCCCAGGGACAGAGTGAAGGCGTGGAAAGAGCAAGGGCATCCTGTGCCTATCCTGAAGGGCGAAGGGTAACCTCATCGGGAAGGCAAGAGCGATCCTCCCGAAAGTCGGCTCTTGTGGATGCCTCGCGGAAGGTGGCCGGCGGATTCAATGAGCGGAGGTGATCGCATCCTGCGGCTTACTCCTGTGAGCGGCCCGTCTCTCGGCGCGGGCGAATCGTCCCCCGAAGCGGTGGCCGGGCTGGTGCAGGCCATGCTCGATGCGATCCCGGTTGAGGCCGTCTGGCTGGTGCCCATCCGCGACAAGGCCGGTGCGATCCTCGACTTCGAGGTGTGCGC
This sequence comes from Microbispora sp. KK1-11, assembly GCF_006874435.1. NCBI lineage: Bacteria > Bacillati > Actinomycetota > Actinomycetes > Streptosporangiales > Streptosporangiaceae > Microbispora > Microbispora sp. KK1-11. Next base: position 9,660 of record NZ_VIRJ01000027.1, read on the forward strand.
GGCCAGTCCCGGGGCCAGGGACGTCCGCGACAGGACCGGCAAGGAGCTCGTCGGTCTGCGCACGCTCGAGGCGTATCCGGGCGTCGCCGGCTCCCCTCTGTGGGACGCCTACCTCCGCGTCACCGAGACCGGGGAACCCGAGGACGTCGATCCCTATGTGCACCGGGAAGACGGGCAAGGCGTGCCTCATCTGTCCACCTACGGTGTCCGCCTCGCCCGGCTGCAGGGCGGTCTTCTCGCCTCCTGGGATCGCCACGACAGGGAGGAGCGCCTGTCGGCCCGGCTGCTCCACACCGAGCGCCTGGGCCACCTCGGATGGGGGCACTGGAGCCTGATCACCGGCGAGGCCGAGTGGTCCGACCAGCTCTACGTCATCCACGGGCGCGACCCGGCCGAGGGGCCGTTCGCGCTGGAGTACTACCGCGAGATCGCCCACCCCGACGACGTCCCGATCGTTGAGCACGCGCTCACGACGCTGACCGGCAGCGGCGGGCCGCACGAGTTCGACATCCGCATCCGCGTCGGTGACGAGTACCGGCACATCAGGGCGACGGCCGAGGTCAGCCGGGACGCGAACGGGCGGCCCGTCGAGATCCACGGCGTCGTGCAGGACGTGACCGACTGGCGCAGGACCGCCGACGAGCTCGCCGAGGTCACCCAGCGGCTGGAGGAGGAGTCACAGCTCACCGCGCGGCTGCAGAGCATCATCCTGCCGATGCAGGACTCGGTGCCCGGGCTGCAGCTCGGCGTGCGCTACTTCCCGGCCGAGACGGCGCCGCTGGGCGGCGACTGGTACCAGGCCATCCACCTCGACCACGGGGAGGCGCTGCTGGCCGTGGGCGACGTCGCCGGGCACGGCCTGGCCGCCGCCTCCGCGATGGCCAAGCTGCGGCACGCGATCACGGGGCTGGCCTTCGCCGACCACGATCCGGCGCAGATCCTCGTGGCGCTGAACCGGCTGCTCCGGCGGATGCGGCCCGACGTGCTCGCGACGTCGGTCGTGGCCCGCTACCGCACCAAGGACCGCACGCTGAGGTGGACCCACGCGGGCCACCCGCCGATGCTGCTTGTCAGGGGGACCAAGGTGCACCGGCTGCTGCACCCCGGCGTGCTGCTCGGCGTCTTCGAGGACGTGAGCTACAGCTGTGCCGAGATCCGGCTGGAGCCGGACGATCTACTCCTCATGTTCACCGACGGTCTCATCGAACGCCCGGGCCGGGACCTGTTCGAGGGCCTCGACATCCTCAGCGCGGCGATCGCCGAGACCGTGCCGAAGGTGCCACCGCAGGATCGGGTGGCTGCGGTCATGGAGACCCTGGCCCCGAGCAACACCGGCGACGACACCTGCATCCTGGTCGCGCGCATTCTGCCGAACTCCTTGGAAGTGTCCTGATGTCTGATCTTCACAACATCTCGACAGCCGAGACCACGTTCGCCGCCGAGAGCAGCGGAAGCGTCGGACTGCTGACTGTACGGGGGACGCTCGACTTCACCACACACGAGCCGGCCACCGAATTCTTCGACAAGGCATTCGCCCAGTTCGGGCCGCACCTCGTGGTGAACCTGCTCGAACTGGACTTCCTCGATTCCAGAGCGACGGGGCTGCTCGTCAACTGCTGGAAGCGCGCGCTGGACGGGGGAGGCTGGCTGGGCCTCGTCGCGGTCGAGCAGGGTGCGGCCCGCGCGTTGTGGATCACCGGGCTCGCGTCCCACGTCCCGGTCTTCCCCACCGTCGCGGACGCCCTCGCCGCCGCGCCGTCCCGCGACGCCGAATAGCCCGCGGGGCGTCGTCCCGAAACCGTCACCTGGCGTCCAACTCCTCCTCACATGCCCGCCGCGGGCGGATAGAGCCCATGAGCGGGGGTAGCACCCGAGGAGTCGGCCGTGGAGGGGGCGAAGCCATGAAACGTCTCGTTGCCGGAGCGGCGCTCGCGGCTGCCGGTTTGGGGATGGCCCGATGGGCGGCCGCACGTGGCCGGGTGAGGGCCGTGGCGAAGGATCCGCTGGAATCCAGCCGCTGGCTGGGCGTCACCGTCAACCGGCCACCGCACGAGGTCGCCCCGGCCGGGCAGCTGCCCGAGCCGCTGGCCCGGGTGGACGCCGAGGTGCGGATGAACCGGGCGCCCGGCGACCGGGGCACGGAGATCTACGCACGGCCGAGGGAGCACCGGGCCGGCGCCGACGGCGTCCTCGCCCGGCTGCGGGGTGAGGATCCCCGCACGGAGATCCGTACGGCGTTGCGTGAGGCGAAGTCCCTGCTGGAGACCGGCGACGTGCTGCGGCCGGACGAGGAGATCGCCACGACCAGGCCGACGATGCCGGGCAAGGTGCTCGACATGGCGCTGGGACGCGCGGCGGAGGGGGGACGACTGTGAAGGCGGTGTGCTGGCAGGGCGTGAACGAACTGTCGGTCGAGCAGGTGCCCGACCCCGCGATCCTCAACGCCCAGGACGCGATCGTGAAGGTGACGGCGAGCACCACCTGCGGTTCCGACCTTCACCTGCTCGGCGGATACATTCCCGCGATGCGGGCCGGAGACGTCATCGGGCACGAGTTCATCGGCGAGATCGTCGACGTCGGCCCCGAGGTGAACCGGCACCGCGTGGGCGACCGCGTCGTGGTCTGCTCCATCATCGGATGCGGTCGCTGCTGGGCCTGCCGGCACGACCAGTGGTCGCTGTGCGAGAACAGCAACCCCAAACCGGGCATCACGGATCTGATGTGGGGCGGCGCGACCGCCGGCATCTTCGGCTACTCCCACGCCATGGGCGGCTTCCGGGGCAGCCACGCGGAGTACATCCGCGTTCCCTTCGTGGACTACAACGCGTTCACCGTCCCCGAGGGCATCTCGGACCTCGACGCCCTGTTCGCCTCCGACGCGGCCCCGACCGGCTGGATGGGCGCCGAGCTCGGCGGCGTGCAGCCGGGAGACGTGGTCGCGGTGTGGGGATGCGGCGGAGTCGGCCAGATGGCCGCCCGGGCCGCCATGCTGCTCGGCGCCGAGCGGGTCATCGCGATCGACCGCTACCCGGAACGGCTGGCCATGACCGCTCGCCACGTCGGCTGCGAGGTGATCGACTACACGAGCACCGACGTCACCGCCGAGCTGCGCGAGCGCACCGGCGGCCGGGGCCCGGACGTGTGCGTCGAGGCCGTCGGCATGGAGGCCGACAGCACCGGGATCCAGCGCGTGTACGACGGGATCAAGCAGCAGCTCCGCCTGGAGCAGGACCGCCCGATCGCGGTACGCGAGGCGATCCACGCCTGCCGTAAGGGCGGCTCGGTGTTCGTGCTGGGGGTCTTCGCCGGATTCGTGGACAAGTTCCCGCTCGGCGCGCTGATGAACAAGGGCCTCACACTGCGGGGCGCGCAGCAGCACGGCCAGCGGTACATCCCGAAGCTCCTCGACCGCATCGCGAAGGGCGATCTGAAGACCTCCTACCTCGCGACGCACACGATGACGCTCGACGAGGGGCCCAAGGGCTACGACATGTTCAAGCACAAGAAGGACGGTTGCGTCCGCGCCGTCTTCCGCCCCTGGGCCTGACCGGGGAGAGAGCGCCCGCCGCCTCCGTATGAGGCGGCGGGCCGGTGATCTCAGCGAACGGCCGGGGCGGCCAGCCGTTCCGCCTCGTGGTGCAGTGCCTCGATGAGGACGAGCTCCAGGCGGAGCTCGTCGTCCACGAGGCTCTCGAGGACGTCCATCCGGGCCTCCTTGTTTCCAAAGACGTCCCGCGGCGCGCGACGGTTGACCATGGCGCGATGCGAATCCGGACGGAATGTGGCGATCCGTCCCACCGACCGCGCCGTACGCCGGTTACCCAGGACGGAGGCGACGTCACTCACATCAGTCACAGAAGTCTCGGAAAACAAAAAATCCACCCCGGAGCGGAGTGGACGGAAGCGTGCTGCGCCCCAAAGGGGCGATGCCGTATAGTGAGAGATTCCCAGTTATCTGAAAGTCAGACGCTCTCACTAGGAGTTTATCACAGGAATGGGTGACCGTCAATCCGAATCCGCACGCGCCGAGGCCCTGCGGATCGAGCAGTCCCGTGTCTCCATGCTGTACGGCCGCCTCGACATCGTCCGCGAACGGGCCGAGCGCGGCATGCGGGAAGTCCTGGCCCGCGGCGGCGCGGGAACCCGCCAGGCGGTCGTGGAGCGTGAGGCGGCGGCGGCCGAGCACGCCCGCCGCCTCGCGCAACTGTCGGCCGTCGAACGCGGCCTGTGCTTCGGCCGCATCGACGACGCCGGGGGTGAGACCCTCTACATCGGCCGCATCGGGCTGCGCGACGACGACCACACGTCCGTGCTCGTCGACTGGCGGGCCCCCGCCGCCCGCCCCTTCTACGTCGCCACCCCCAGCGACCCGGGCTCTCTCGTACGCCGCCGGCATTTGCACACGCGGCACCGCGACGTCGTGGGCATCGACGACGAGGTCTTCGACCTCGACGGGATGGCCGACGGAGACCGCCGTACGCTCGTCGGCGAGGCCGCGCTGCTCGCTGCGCTGCGCCGAGGGCGCACCGGACGCATGGGCGAGGTCGTCGCCACCATCCAGCGCGAGCAGGACCGGGTGATCCGCTCCGGCCTGGCGGGGGCGCTCGTCGTGCAGGGCGGCCCGGGCACGGGCAAGACCGTCGCCGCCCTGCACCGGGCGGCGTACCTGCTCTACACCCACCGCGACACGCTGGAGCGGCGCGGCGTGCTCGTCGTCGGTCCCAACGCGACCTTCTCCCGCTACATCAGCCAGGTGCTGCCCGCGCTGGGTGAGACGCAGGTGGTGCTGACGAGCATGGGCGGGCTTCACCCCGGGGTGCGGGCCACCGCCGAGGACGAGCCGGCCGTCGCCGTCGTCAAGGGCGACCCGCGCATGGCCAAGGTGGTCGAGGAGGCGGTCCGCGACCGCGAGCGCGTGCCGGTGGGCGACCTGGAGGTGAAGATCCCGATCCGCACGTCGGTGCGCGGCGGCGTGGAGGTCGTGGTCGAGGAGATGACGCTGCGGGTGGACCACGCCACCTGCCTGCGCGCCCGCGACCGCGCACGCGGCCTGCGGCGGCAGCACAACATCGCCCGGTGGACGTTCGTGGACCAGGTGCTGCGGGCGCTGGCCCGGGACGAGGCGGCCACGCTCGACCGGCCGCTGGAGGACGGCGACCTGCGGTATGCCGCCACGACCCTGTGGGAGCACCGGTCGGTGCGCGACGCGCTCGACGCCCTGTGGCCGGAGATCACCCCCGAGCGGCTCGTCCGCGAACTCCTGTCGGACGAGGAGCGGCTCCGCACGGCGGCCGGGCCCTGCCTGACCGAGGAGGAGCGCGCGCTCCTGCTGCGGCCCCGTGAGGCGCCGTGGACGGTCGGCGACGTCCCCCTGCTGGACGAGGCCGCCGAACTGCTCGGCGAGTACGACTACGGAGCGGGGGCCAGGCGGCGCCGCGCCGAGGACGAGCGCCGCGAGGAGGAACTGTACGCGCGAGAGGTCCTGACCATCACCGACGTCGATCCGGTGCTCGACGCGACCCTGCTGGCCGATCTCAACCGCGACGACGGGCCGTACGTGACGACGGCCGACCGGGCCGGCCGCGACCGCACCTGGGCGTACGGGCACGTGATCGTGGACGAGGCGCAGGAGCTGTCGGCGATGGCCTGGCGGACGGTGATGCGGCGGGTCCCGGCCCGCTCCCTGACGGTCGTCGGCGACATCGCCCAGACCGGCTCGGCGGCGGGCGCACGGTCGTGGGGCGAGATGCTCGACCCGTACGTGAAGGGACGCTGGCGGGAGGAGCGCCTGCTGGTCAACTACCGGACGCCGGCCGAGATCATGGAGGTGGCCGCCGACGTGCTGCGCGCCGTGGCGCCCGATGAGGAGCCGCCCGAGTCGGTCCGGTTCGGCGGCGCCCGTCCCCGCGCCGTGCCCGCCGAGGGCACCGACCTGCGGCGGCTCGTGGAGTCGGAACTGCGCGAGATCGGAGGGGGCGAGATCGGGGAGGGGCGGGTCGGCGTCGTCACGCCGGACGCCCGGCACGCGGAGGTCGCCGCGCTGTTCCCCGAGGCCGTCGACCCCCTGGACAGCCCGGTGGCCGTCCTCACCGTGCGCGGCTCGAAGGGCCTGGAGTTCGACGACGTGGTGGTCGTGGATCCCGAGGGCATCCTGCGTCAGTCGCCGAAGGGCGGCCAGGACCTGTACGTCGCCATCACCCGGGCGACCCGGCGGCTCACCGTGGTCTACGAGGACCGTCTCCCCGCCGTACTACACCGCCTGGAGACCCCTCAAACGCCTTCATGAGCAAAGCGGGAGACACCGAGCGAGCCTGAGGGGCGCGCCGCCGGTCTGGACTGAGGAGCCGCGCGGGAGCGAAGCGACCAAGCGGCAACGAGGGAAGACGGCGGATAAGAGCGCCCCGATGGCGAAGCGGGAGACACCGAGCGAGCCTGAGGGGCGCGCCGCCGGTCTGGACTGAGGAGCCGCGCGGGAGCGAAGCGACCAAGCGGCAACGAGGGAAGACGGCGGATAAGAGCGCCCCGATGGCGAAGCGGGAAACACCGAGCGAGCCTGAGGGGCGCGCCGCCGGTCTGGACTGAGGAGCCGCGCGGGAGCGAAGCGACCAAGCGGCAACGAGGGAAGACGGCGGATAAGAGCGCCCCGATGGCGAAGCGGGAAACACAGTACGGCCGGCGTTGGGGGAACGCCGGCCGTACTGGTGGCTGTGAGGGATGTGCTAGGACATTTTTCCTGAGATCTCGTCGGCGGCCTTGTCGGCCTTCTCGCCGGCTTCCCCGGCCTTGTCTCCGACCCACTTGCTGGCGTCGGAGCCGGTGTGCCGCATGCTCTCGCGCATCGTCTCGGTCCAGCGCTGGGCGTTGTTGCGGTACATCGCCACACCCACCGCGCCGATCGCGACGCCGCCGAGCAGCGCGACGACCGGCCAGCGCCTGCGGGTCTTCCTGGCGCTGCTCACGTCGATCCGGCGGGCCAGCTCGGTCAGGAACGCGCTCACGATCGGAGCGATCTGTTCCTCGACCGACTGCGCCGCTTGGTCGAGCTTCGGCGCCGCCCAGATCCTGGCGTCCTCGATCCGGTGCGTGGCGAGATCCCGTGCGGTCTCCGCCACCGGGCTCATCCGGCCACTGGCCTTCGTCGCCTGGTCTCTCATCCTGCTCAGCCACGTTTGCGGGATGACCACCTCGGCGCGGCGCCTTCTGTTCATTGTCAGGGACACGATCAACCTCCCCTATCGACGGGGCCCCGAACCGACCCCTTCCCGGATGGTCGTGGCTCAATCACGAGCGGTGCTTGAAGGCATGCTCGATACCCTGTTCCCCGGACAACTAACACGAGCTACCAAAGGGGGCGGCCCTCGTGGCTGACAACCTCATCGCGAATCTGCGCACCAACCACGGCACGATCCGCGTCCAGCTTTTCCCCAACAAGGCGCCGAAGACCGTGCGCAACTTCGTCGAACTCGCCGAGGGCACCCGGGAGTGGACCCACCCGGCGACCGGCGAGAAGCAGACGAACGTCAAGCTCTACGACGGCACGATCTTCCACCGCGTCATCAACGGGTTCATGATCCAGGGCGGCGACCCGCTCGGCCAGGGCATCGGCGGCCCCGGCTACGACTTCGACGACGAGATCCACCCCGAGAACCAGTTCAACCGGCCCTACCTGCTCGCCATGGCGAACGCGGGCAAGCGGTTCGGCAAGGGCACCAACGGCTCCCAGTTCTTCATCACCGTCGCGCCGACGCCGCACCTGAACCAGGGGCACACGATCTTCGGTGAGGTGATCGAGGGCACCGAGGTGGTCGACGCGATCGCCAAGACCCCCACCGGCCGCAACGACCGGCCGGTGAACGACGTGGTCCTCGAAGAGGTCACCATCGAGCGGTCCTGACGCCGCCCCTTCCGATGCTCCGGAGACGCCTCGGCCCCGCGAACACGCGGCCGGGGCGTTTCCGGCTTATAGGCTGGCTGGTGGATGCGCCCCCGCACAGGGACTCGCCCAGGAAAGGACCCCATGACCTCCCAGCCTCCGCCGCCCCCGCAGCCGGGGGCGCAAGCCGTGCCCACCTGCTACCGGCATCCCGACCGCGAGACCTACGTACGCTGCCAGCGCTGCGAGCGCCCCATCTGCCCCGACTGCATGCGCGAGGCGGCGGTCGGTCACCAGTGCCCCGAGTGCGTCCGCGAGGGCAGTCGCGAGGTGCGGCAGGCCCAGGCGACCTTCGGCGGCGCCGCCGTGGCCGTGCCCCGCGTCACGTGGACCCTGCTGGTCCTCAACGTGCTCGCGTACGGGGCCGAGGTCCTGCGCCCCGACGAGGTCGTCCAGCGGTTCGCGATGTGGTCGCTCGGGGTCCACATGGGCGAGTGGTGGCGGCTGATCACCAGCGCTTTCCTGCACTCCCCGCCGCCGTCGTTCTGGCACATCCTGTTCAACATGTGGGCGCTCTACGCCCTCGGCCCCGAGCTGGAGCGCAGGCTCGGCTCCGGCCGGTTCGCCACGCTCTACCTGCTGTCGGCGCTGGGCGGCTCGGTCGCCATCTACCTGTTCGGCACGTCGGCCGTCGGCGCCTCCGGCGCCATCTACGGCCTGTTCGGCGCGTTGTTCGTCGTCGCCCGCAGGCTCGGCTACGACGCCCGCGGCGCTCTGTGGCTGATCGGCATCAACGTGGTGCTCACGTTCATCGTGCCGGGCATCAGCTGGCAGGGCCATCTCGGCGGGCTCGTGACCGGCACGATCGTCGCCGCCGGCTTCGCCTACGCTCCGCCGCGCAACCGCACCCTCGTCCAGGCCGGCGTCGCCGCCGTGGTGCTGGTGGCGCTGGTCCTGCTCGTCACCACGCTCCCGCCGTACGGCCTCCTGCAGGGCGCCTTCACCTGACGCTCCTCGCGCCGGGCTGCGTGATGCGGTCGAGCCAGCGCCGGAGCAGGGCGGTCTCGACCGGCTCGAGGGCGTCGGTGCCGGCGAGGTCGAGCTGCGCGCGCAGGCGCAGCGCGGCCTCGTGGAGGGGATCGGCGTCCTCCCGCACGGTCGCCTCGGTGAGCACGTGCGCGAACACGGCGTCGCGCATGCGGTGGGACAGCGCGGAGTCGTCGAAGAGCTCCGGACTGGCGATGTGGTCGAGCGCGGCCCCGACGCTCGCGGACAGGATCAGCCGGGCGGCGAGCGGCGGCTCCACTCTCAGCGCGCCGATCGCCGCGCACCGTACGAGCGTCGCCTCCAGCAGCTCGAACACCCGGTCGCGAGCCGTGGACCTGGACCACGGCCGAGGCGTGAACATGAGCTGGTAGAGGGCAGGGTTCTCCCGGGCGAACGCCATGTGACCATCCCAGCCGGACCGGAGGTCGGCCACCGGGTCGGCCGTCCGCTCCTGCGCGGCCTTGAGCGCGGCGTAGCGCTCGTACCCGTGGTCGGCGACGGCGTCGAGAAGCCCCCGCTTGTCGCCGAACAGCCGGTAGAGCACGGGCTGGGTCACGCCCACCGCTTCACAGACCGCCCGCGTGGCGATGTCGTTGTCCGTGGACGTCGCCAGTTGCTTCTCGGCGGCCTCGATCATCGCCGCGCGTAGGGTGTCCGCACCTGCCATGTAACCAATGATACGGAATCTCGCTAGCGTCGATACGCATATCGTGCTAACGTCTGTCTCGTAACGCCGATACGGGCACGCCGTATCGGCGATATAGCCCAGGGGGTTCTCCAATGAGTGATCAGCGCGTGGCCGTCGTCACCGGCGGCTCCCGCGGAATCGGCCGGGCGATCGCGACGACGCTGGCCGCGCGCGGTTTCGCCGTCGTCGTGGGATATCAGGGAGCGGCCTCGGCCGCGGCCGAGGTGGTCGACGCCGTCACGTCGGCCGGCGGCCGGGCGATCGCGGCGCAGGCCGACGTCGCGGACGAGAACGCGGTCGCGGCGATGTTCGACGCGGCGGACAAGGAGTTCGGCGGGGTCGACGTCGTCGTCAACTCGGCGGGGCGCCTGTCGCTGTCCCCGATCGCCGACCTCGACCTCGACGACCTGGACGCCCTGCACCGCACCAACATCCGCGGCACCTTCGTCATGGCACGGGAGGCCGCGCGCCGCGTGCGCGACGGGGGAACGATCATCACGATGTCCACGTCCGTCGTGGGCCTGCAACTGCCCGCCTACGGGGCGTACGTCGCCAGCAAGGGCGCCGTCGAGGCGATGACGCTCGTGCTCGCCCGCGAACTGCGGGGGCGGCAGATCACGGTCAACGCGGTGGCGCCCGGCCCGACCGCCACCGAGCTGTTCCTCGACGGCAAGGACGAGGCCACCATCGAGCGGATGGCCAAGCAGCCCCCGCTCGAACGGCTCGGAACCCCCGAGGACATCGCGGAGGTCGTCGCCTTCCTGGCGAGCCCCGCGGGGCACTGGATCAACGGGCAGGTCGTGCGCGCCAACGGCGGCATCGTCTGACCCTCGCCGCGCTCCGATCCGGAAACACCCGAAACAACCCGAAAGGAACGACCATGCCGTTCGCCAACCTCAAGGTGCCCGCCGACACCCTGACCCCCGAGTCCAAGAAGAAGCTCATCGACGCCGTCACCGACGCCTACGCCGACGTGTACGGCGAGCGGGCCCGGGCGACCACCCTGGTCCTTCTCGAAGAGGTGCAGGACGGCGGCTGGGGCCTCGGCGGGAACGTCCTCACCGCCGAGATGCTCGGCCGAAGCTGACCTTCCTCGCGGCCGGGCCGGGCAATTCGTCGCCCGGCCCGAACCCAGTCCCCGACCACGATGCCCGACCCGGCGCCGATCCGGCGTCAACCCGGCCAGGGGGCCGCCCGGCGCCTGCTGCCCACAGGCTGTGGATAAAGGCTGTGGAAAGAATCTTAAGAAAGCAGCCTAACGCCACTTCGTCGAGAGTACGACGCCGACGATGATGAGCCCGAAACCGATCAGCAGGTTCCAGTTCGCGAGGCTGGAGATGCCGGGAACGGTCGGCGCGATGTAGTAGATCGCGATCCAGGCGATACCGACGATCCAGCAGACCACCATGACGGGGGCGAGCCAACGGGGGCTGACCTTCACCGTCTGCGACTTCTGCGGCGGCGTGTAAACGGCCTTCTTGCGGGTCTTCGACTTGGGCACGGGAGCTTCTCCTGGTGGGTACCCGCGCGGTCGTGCGGGCTGGTGTCAATAGCGTAATCGCTGTGGCGGTGAAGTCCCGAGCAAGGATAGTCGGCGCGGACCCCACGGGGCGATCCCCCATGCGGGATTGCCGTACGCTGAAAGTCCGATTTCCGCTCTGCACACCCAGTCACCCCGGTGAAGCGGGAGACACCTATGAGCCCGATCCGGGTGCTCGTGGTCGACAACCACGACAGCTTCGTGCACACGATCGTGCAGTATCTGCGCGGTCTGGGCGCGGACTGCGACGTACGGCCGCGCGACCACGTCGCCGTGGGCGACGCCGACGGCTTCGACGCCGTGCTCGTGTCGCCGGGGCCCGGCACGCCGGAGGCCGCCGGGGTGTCGGTGTCGCTCGTACGGCACTGCGCCGAGCGCGGCCTGCCGCTGCTGGGGGTCTGCCTCGGCCACCAGGCCATCGCCGTGGCGTACGGGGCCGCGGTGGACCGCGCGCCCGAGCTCATGCACGGCCGCACGAGCCTGATCTCCCACGACGGGCGGGGCGTGTTCCGGGAGCTCCCGTCGCCGGTCACGATGACGCGCTACCACTCGCTCGCCGTGGTCCCCGGCACCGTGCCGGAGGCGCTGGAGGTGACGGCCACCACCCCGGACGGCGTCATCATGGGCCTGCGCCACCGCGACGCCCCCATCGAGGGCGTGCAGTTCCACCCCGAGTCGGTCGTGTCCGAGCACGGCCATCGGCTGCTCGGAAATTGGCTCGCGCAGATCGTGTAACGCTTTCCGCTCTCGTTACGACTAGAAGAGTGAGGGCTTCCGCCATTGCCCCCGAGTGGCGGAAGCCCTTCTTCATGCCCTTCTTCATGCCCTGCCTTCATGCCCGGCGTCGTTCGTCCGGCCCGCCGGAGGCCGGCGGGTGCCGTCGCGGCGGGGCCGGCCGAAACTCCGATGAAACGCCGACGGCGGCCACCGCCTCGCGGTGACCGCCGTCCGCTCGTCTCGTTCTAGTTGCCGAACGGGTTGTCCCCGCCGTCTCCCGGGGGTCCGACCTGGACGCTGCCGCCGTCTCCGGTCCCGTCACCGCTGTCTCCGGTGCCGTCACCGCCGTCCCCGGTGCCGTCCGTGGGCGTGTCGTCGGTCGGCTGCTGGGTCGGCGGCTCCTGCTGCTGCGGGCCGCTGGAGACCGTCAGCGTGATCGTGGTGCCGGGGTTGAGCTTCGCCCCCGCCTGCGGCGACTGATCGATGACGTTGCCCTTCGCCACCACGTCGCTCGGCTGCGGCGACGTCTTGACCTTGAAACCGGCGCCCTTCAGCGTCTGGGTCGCGTCCTCGAGCGTGAGACCGACGACGCTCGGGACCTCCGTCATCTCCTGCGGCACGTACAGCCGGACCAGGGCGCCCTTCTGGACCTTCTCGCCGCCCTTGGGGTTGCTGTCGAAGACCTTGCCCTGCTCCTTGGTGGAGGCCTTCGGCACGATGCTGACCTTCAGCTCCAGCGCCTCAAGTTCGGCCCTGGCCTCCTCCGGCGTCTTGCCGATCAGGTCCTCGGGGACGGTGACCTTCTCCTCGCCCTTGGACACGACGACGGTGACCGTGGCCCCGCGGTCGGCCTGCTCACCCCCGGGAGGGTCGGTGCTCACGACGGCGCCCTTGGGGACGTCGCTGTTGTACTCCTCCGGCCCGAAGGTGACCTTGAACCCGGCCGCCTGCAGGGCCTGCTCGGCCGCCGCCTTCGTCTGGTTCGTCACCGACGGCACCTGGACCTTGTCGGCGGTCGAGGAGCCGCCCGACCCGAGGAAGGCGTAACCGACACCGATCATGGCGCCGATCACCACCAGCGGGATGAGGATCCACAGGGCGGTCTTCAGCGCGGTGTTGCCACCGCCGCCGCTGCGCCGTCGCCCGTCGTACCGGCCGCCGCCGCGCTCCTCCTGGGCGTACTCGTAGTCGGGGATGGCGCGGGTGTTCTGCGTCATGGGGGCGCCGCCGGCGGAGGTCATCGTCCGCGTGCGGTCCGCCGCGCCGTACCCGTTGTACTGCTGGGTGGCCATCGCCATCGTCTGCGGGTCGACGGGCATGCCCGACAGGGCCCGCTGGATGTCGCCGCGCATCTCCGTGGCGCTCTGGTAGCGGTGGAGCGGGTCCTTGGCCATCGCCTTGAGCACGATCGCGTCGGCCCACTGCGGGATCTCGGGGTCGATCCGCGACGGCGGGATCGGGTCCTCCCGCACGTGCTGGTAGGCGATCGCCACGGGTGAGTCGCCGGTGAAGGGCGGCTGGCCGGTGAGCAGCTCGTACAGCACGCAGCCGGTCGAGTAGATGTCGCTGCGGGCGTCCACGCGCTCGCCGCGGGCCTGCTCGGGGGACAGGTACTGCGCGGTGCCGATCACCTGCGCCGTCTGGGTCATCGTGGCGGCGGAGTCGGCCATGGCCCGGGCGATGCCGAAGTCCATGACCTTGACCTCGCCGTTGACCGTCAACATGATGTTGGCCGGCTTGATGTCCCGGTGGACGATGCCGCCCCGGTGGCTGTAGTCCAGCGCCCGCAGGATGCCGTCCACCAGTTCCATGGCCCGCTCGGGCAGGAGTCGCCGGTCGGCGCGCAGCAGGTCGCGCAGCGTCCGCCCGTCGACGAACTCCATCACGATGTACGGCACGGGCGTGCCGTCCATCATGTCCTCGCCGGTGTCGTACACGGCGATGATCGACGGGTGGTTGAGCGAGGCGGCGGACTGCGCCTCACGCCGGAAGCGCGCCTGGAACGTGTGGTCCCTGGCGAGGTCGGAGCGGAGCGTCTTGATGGCGACGATACGGTCCAGCCGGATGTCCCGGGCGCGATACACCTCGGCCATGCCGCCACGCCCCACGACGCCATCCAGCTCGTAGCGTCCGCCGAGAAGTCGTGGCTGAGTCATTTCCTGCACTGTCCCTTGCCGTTCATCGTGGGGTGCCACCGGTCTCCATCATCGACCCCTCTTCTCATCACTCCCCCTCATCCGGAGGGTTCGTGTCGGGTGGGGCGTCCGTAGGGGGCGGAGTCTCACTGGTTTCCGTGGCCGGGGTGGACGTCGGAGTCGGGGTCGAGGTCGGGGACGAAGCCGGTGTGGGCGTCTGGGTGGTTGATGCCGACCTGCTTACGGTAGCCGACGGAACGGCGCTCGGCTCGTCCGACGCCGCCGGAGCGGTCGGCCGATGCGTCCGCGGAACCTCTGACCTGTTCGTACGTGCCGACGACGGCGATGGCGACGGCGAGGGGGACGGTGAGACGGGCGCGGCCGTCTCACCCGGGTCCGGCGGCGATTCGCCGGTATGGGCGGCGGTGAAGGCCAGAACCCCGATGCCGACCGCGGCGGCGCAGCCGGCCGTCGCGAGGATCAGGGCCGTCCGGCGCCGTCGCCCGCCTGCGGGCCCCTCAGGACCGCCGGGGCGCCGCGTACGGGCGTCGGGGACGCCCGCGGGAGCCGTGCGCGGGGCGGCCGGTGCCGGGCCCAGCGGCGCGGTGGCGCCGGGACGCGGGGTGCCGGCTCCCGCGGGCTCGCCCAGGGGCGTCGTCAGGCCGGGCGCGGCAGGAGGGACCGTGCGGCCGGCGCCGCCCGCCGCGGGGAAGCCCCCAGGGTCGGTCAGCGAACCGAGGAGCGCCGTCGAGGCCGCCGTGCCCGCGAGGGTCTCGCGCAGCACCCGCACCCTGTCGAGGAGCACCGGCCCGGTCTCCGGCCGTGCGGCGGGGTCCTTGGCCAGCATGGCCATCACGAGGGCCGCCACCGGAGCGGGCACGTTCCCCGGCAGTGGCGGGGGCGTGTCGTTGAGATGCCGTAGCGCGAGTGCCACCGGGGTCTCCGCCGTGAACGGCGGGCGACCCGCGAGGCATTCGTAGGCCACCACCCCGAGCGAGTAGACGTCGCTCGCCGGGGAGAGGGTGGCGCCCGACGCCTGCTCCGGGCTCACGTACTGGGCGGTGCCGAGGATGGTGCCGGTCGCGGTCAGCGGCGCGGCCTCCAGCGCGCGGGCGATGCCGAAGTCGGTGATCTTGACCTGTCCGGTCTCGGTGACGAGCAGGTTGCCGGGCTTGACGTCGCGGTGGATCACGCCGGCCCGGTGGGCCGCGTGCAGGCCCCGGGCGGTCTGCTCGACGAGGTCGAGCGTGACGTCCGGCCCGAGCACGCCGTTGCGGGCGAGGATGGCCGACAGCGGCTCGCCCCGCACCAGTTCCATCACGAGGTAGGCCAGGCCGTCGCTCTCGCCGTAGTCGAAGACCTGGGCGATGCCGGGGTCGGTCAGGGCGGCGGTGATCCTGGCCTCGGAGCGGAACCGGTCGCGGAAGGTGGCGTCGCCCGCGACGTGGCGGCCGAGCAGCTTGATCGCCACCTCCCGGCCGAGCAGTTCGTCGTCGGCCCGCCAGACCTCGCCCATGCCGCCCGCGGCGATGGGGGAGGTCAGCCGATAGCGGCCGCCGAGCACCGTCTCCGTCACTGTCCGAGCACCGCCTGCATGACGTCGTGGGCGATCGGCGCGGCCACCGCACCGCCGGTGGCGTCGTTGCCGGCGCTGCCCGACTCCACGAAGACCGCCACGGCGACCTTCGGGTCCTCCACCGGCGCGAAGGAGATGAACCACGCGTGCGACGGCTTGCCCGGCAGGGTCTCCGCCGTGCCCGTCTTGCCCGCCACGGTGATGCCGGGGAGCTTGGCCGCGCCGCCGGTGCCGTGCTCGATCACGCCGATCATCATCTTGGTCAGCTCGCCGGCCACCTCGGGCGTGACGGCCTCGTCCAGCTCCTCGGGGTCGGTCCCGTCGATCTCCGCGCCGTCCGGTCCCATGATCTTGTTGACCAGGAACGGCTTCATGACCGTGCCCTGGTTGGCGATGCCGGCCGCGACCATCGCCATCTGCAGCGGGGTCATCTGGTTGCTCTGCTGGCCGATCGCGGTCTTGGCGAGGGCCGCCTTGCCCTCGTCCGGGCCGATGTTGCTGGCCGCGACGCCGAGGGGGATCTCCAGCGGCTGGCCGACCCCGAACTTCTGGGCCTGCTCCTTGAGCTTGTCGTAGCCGACGTCCATGCCCATGATCGCGAACGGCGTGTTGCAGGAGATGGTGAGCGCCTGCACCAGCGTGGCCCGGCCGCCGCACGACTCGCCGTGGTAGTTGGGCAGCGAGATGCTCGTGCCCGGCAGCGGCAGCGAGTCGGGCGCGTCGACCTGCGTGTTCTCGTCACGGGAGGTGTCGTCGCTGAGGTAGGCCGCCGAGGTGACCGTCTTGAACGTGGACCCCGGGGCGAACGTCAGGTCGATGGCCCGGTTGAGCAGCGGCTTGTTGTCGTCCTTGTCCAGCTTGTTGTACGCCGCGTTCACCTTGGCCTTGTTGACCTGGGCCAGCGGGTTCGGGTCGTACGACGGCACCGACACCATCGCCAGGATCTTGCCGGTCTTCGGCTCGAGCGCGACGACCGCGCCGCGCTTGCCGGTGCCGGCCAGGTCCTTGTACGCGATCTCCTGGGCCTTGGTGTTCAGCGTGAGGTCGACGCTCGCGCCCTTGGCGGGCTTGCCGCTGACCATGTCGATGGCCCGGCGGACCACCAGGTCGGGGTGGCTGCCGTCGAGGTAGCGGTTCATCGCGGCCTCGATGCCCGAGGCGCTCTCCGGCGCGAACCACCCGACGACGTGCGTGAACGGCTTCCCGAGCGGGTACTCGCGCTCGAACCGGAACGTCTTGTCCCCGCTGTCCACGGTCTTGGCGAGCGTCGTCTTGCCGTTGTCGGCGGTGATCCAGCCGCGGTCGATCGCATACCGGGCGTAGAAGCCCCGGACGTTGCGCGAGTCGTTCCGCAGCCCGTCGGCCTTCACCGTGCCGATGTAGGTCACGTTGGCCATGAGCAGGCCGAACATGAGCAGGCAGGCCACGGAGACGCGCTTGAGCGTGCTGTTCATCGCTGCATCACCTGCGTGAGTCCCTCGTCCTGGATCGCCTGCGGCGGCGGCCGGCGGGCCGCGTCGGACATCCGTACGAGCAGGGCGATGAGCATCCAGTTGGCCAGCAGCGCCGAGCCGCCGGCGGACATGAACGGTGTCACGAGACCGGTCAGCGGGATCAGCCGGGTCACGCCGCCGACGATGATGAACACCTGCCAGGCCAGGATGAACGACAGTCCGCCCGCGAGCAGCTTGGTGAACGGGTCGCGGGCGGCCAGCGACGTGCGCAGCCCCCGCTCGACGATGAGCGCGTAGATCATCAGGATCGCCATCAGGCCGGTGAGACCCAGCTCCTCGCCCGTCGCGGTGAAGATGAAGTCGGAGAACGACAGCGGGATCAGCTTGGGGTAGCCCTGTCCGAGCCCGGTGCCGAGGATGCCGCCCGAGCCCATGGCGAACATGCCCTGCATGAGCTGGTAGCTGCCGCCGCCCGCGTCGTACAGCGAGGGGTCCTCCGCGTGCAGCCAGACGTTGAAGCGGGCCTCGACGTGGCTGAAGACCTGCCCGGCGAGGAAGGCGCCGCCGACGAACAACAGGATGCCGATGAGCACCCAGGAGGTGCGCTGGGTGGCGATGTAGAGCATCGCGATGAACGCGCCGAACAGCAGCAGCGAGGTGCCGAGGTCCTTCTCCAGGACCAGTGTGGCGATCGCGAAGCCCCAGGTGATGAGCACGGGGCCGAGGTCGCGGGCGCGGGGCAGGTCGATGAACAGCAGCCGGCGGCCGGCGAGGGCGAGCACGTCGCGCTTGGCGACGAGGTAGCCCGCGAAGAAGACGACGAGGGCCAGCTTGGCGAACTCACCGGGCTGGATCGAGAACCCGCCGATGCGGATCCAGATCTTGGCGCCCTGGACCTCGCTCAGCGACCCGGGCAGCAGCGCCGGGATGGCCAGCAGCACCACGCCGACGAACCCGGCGGTGTAGGTGAGGCGCTGCAAGGTGCGGTGGTCCTTCAACACGATCAGGGTCGCGGAGAACATCACCACGCCGAGCGCCGTCCACATGAGCTGATTCGTGGCGGACGCGCCGGGCTGCCCGGACTGCTCGATCCGGTAGATCATCACCAGGCCGAGGCCGTTGACCAGCGTCACGAGGGGAAGCAGAAGAGGGTCGGCCCACGGCGCCCACTTGGCGAGCACCAGGTAGGCCGCGAGCATCAGAGCGCCGAGGCCGAGGCCGTAGCCGAGCATGCCGGACGGGACCTTGCCGTTGATCCCGAGCCCGACGCCGGCGTACGCGCCCATCACGATCAGCACGGCGAAGGCGAGCATGCCCAACTGGGCGCCGCGCCTCTTCGCGGTCATCGGTACGGGCGTGGCTTCGACAGCAGTCACTTACTGGACCTCGTGGGGGTCGGCGTCGACTTGGCGTCCGCCGTGGGCGTCGCCGAGTCGCCGAAGCTCTTGATCCTGGTTATCCCGGTCTGCAGGTTGTCGACCGGGATGCCGCTGCGGACCTGGTCCTGCTGGACCGCCGGCAGCGACGAGACGCGTACGTGGTCGGTGTAGGCGACCTTCTTGAAGGACACAGGCCCGACCTCCGCGTCGACGCCCTGGAAGACGACGAGCTCGTCTCCCTTGGCGCCTATGTAGAACTGGCTCTGGGTCCACTGGTAGCCGAAATAGCCGCCGACCCCGAGCGCGGCGGCGACGACCAGCACCCCGACGGCCACTTTCGGGCCCGATCGGCCTTTGCGCGAACGCCGCGCGGAGGCCTGGGCCTCGCGCACGGGTTCGTCGTCCAGATCGTCGTCGGTGAGCACGGGTTGGGGCGCGGTGACCGTGGTGGCCCGGCCCGCGGGGGTGTCGGGCGGCGCCGAGCGGACCCGGCCGGAGCCGGCCGCACCGACGACCGCCGCCACCCCCGGGGGCGGCTGCAGGTCGTCCACCTCGATCACGTCGGCGACCACGCAGGTGATGTTGTCCGGCCCGCCGCCCCGGTTGGCGAGGTCGATGAGCTGCCGGACGACGTCCTCGGGATCGTCGATCGTGGTCAGGGTGTGGTGCAGGGTCTCGGCGCTGACCACCGTGGACAGGCCGTCCGAGCACAGCAGGTAACGGTCGCCCACCTGGGCCTCCCGGTCCTGCAGGTCGGGATCGACCTCGCCGCTCCCGTCCAGCGCGCGCAGCAGGATCGAGCGCTGGGGATGGTTGGCGGCCTCCTCCTGGGTGATCCGCCCGTCGTCCACCAAGGACTGCACGAGCGTGTGGTCGTGCGTGATCTGGTAGAGCTCGCCGTTCCTGAGCAGGTACGCGCGGGAGTCTCCCACGTGGACCAGCGCGAAGCGTGAGCCGCTCCAGAGCATCGCGGTGAGGGTGGTGCCCATGCCCTTGAGGCTCGGGTCCCGGGCCACCATCGCGTGCAGCTGGTGGTTGGCGTCCCGGACCGCCGCCTCGATGGCGCTGAGCAGGTCACCGCCGGAGGCGTCCCGGTCGAGGGACGACATTGCGGCGATGGCGACCGAACTGGCCACCTCGCCGTGGGCATGCCCGCCCATGCCGTCTGCGACGGCCAGCAGGCGGCCGCTGGCGTACGCCGAGTCCTCGTTGCCTTCACGGAGGAGCCCGACGTCCGAGCGAGCGGCGTAGCGGAGTGCGATGGTCATTTGCGCAATTCGATGACGGTCTTGCCGATGCGGATCGGAACTCCGAGGGGCACCGGGGTCGGGCGGGTCACTTTCGAGCGTTCGAGGTACGTGCCATTGGTGGAGCCGAGATCCTCCACGATCCACTGGCCGTCCTGAGGAAAGAGCCGGGCGTGCCGGCTCGAAGCGTAGTCGTCGCTGAGAACCAGCGTGGCGTCGTTCGCCCGGCCGATGGTGATTGGCGTCTCCGTGAGGTTGATGATGGTCCCTTGCAGGGGGCCACCGGTGACGATCAGCTGGCGGGGTTCGCCCTTCTTGGGCTTGGAAACCGGTCGGGGCTGCTTGACCGGTTTGCGTGTGGGCGCGGGTGCCGTACGCGGACCGAACAGGTCTGTCCGGATGACGCCGACCGCGGCGATCACGAAGAACCACAGCACCGCCAGGAAGGCGAGCCGGATCAGCAGCAGCGTTAGCTCGGACATGGACCGTTTGTCTACCTCTAATCGCGCCTGAACACCAGTGTCGTGCGGCCGAGCGTCACCCTCGTCCCGTCCTGCATCTCGATCCTGCGGACCGGCTGGCCGTTGATGAAGGTGCCGTTGGTCGAACCCAGGTCCACGAGCACGACCTGCGGTCCTTCCACTCTTAGCTCGGCATGATGCCGTGATACGCCGGGATCCACCAGCCGAAGATCACAATCGGTTCCGCGGCCCAGCAAAGTGACCGGAGTCGTCAGCTCGTACGAGCGCTGGCCCTGGGGATCGTCCTGTGTGGAGACGAGCAGCCTGGGGCGGCCCTGGAACGCGCTGGGCCGGCCGGCCGGTACGTCGCTCGGCGGCTGACGGATCTCGTCCTGCTCGACCGTGGCGCCCCGGATCACACCCGACCGGATGCGGAAGAGCCCGACCGCGAGGTCGTCCGCGGTCTCGAAACGCACCCGCACCGGCCCGACGAACGAGTAGCCCTGCTCCTTGGCGTACTCCCGTGCGAGAGTGGCGAGCTCATGGCTGATGCTGTCGGCGTACACCTCCAGCCGTTCGCTGTCGGTCGTCGACAGCTCCACCACGAAGTCGTTCGGCACGAGCGTGCGACCCTGAGCGACGATCGCGGCGCGCTCGTCCATCTCCCTCTGCACGGCGCTGGCAACCTCGACCGGCTGGAGATCGGACTTGAACGCCCGCGCGAAGGCCCCTTCAACCAACCCTTCGAGCCTGCGCTCGAAGCGCTGAAGGACTCCCACCGGATACCTCCCTTCCATTGCCACTACGGTCGCGACCGCTCCGGTGCTGCACTGAGCCCCTTCGCATCGTCGTTTAGAAGGATCGTATCCGGGTTCGTAAGCACGGGCGGATACGTGCTAACCTTTCCAGGCACCCAGAGATGGGGGCCAACCGCAAGGGCAAGTGGCGGAATGGCAGACGCGCACGGTTCAGGTCCGTGTGTCCGAGAGGACGTGGGGGTTCAACTCCCCCCTTGCCCACCAGGAACAAGCTCCGATCGGCAGTAGCCGGCCGGGGCTTTTTTCTTGTGCCGCCCAGGGGGGCAACCCCCTGGAACCCCCGGGCAGGTGGGCAGCCTCGCCTGGTCGCAAGCGAAGCTTCCACGTCCGGCCCCCCTCCCGGCCCGTACGGCACGGGCCCTCCTGGCGATGTCGCGGCAGGGGCCCCGAACATCGGGGCCCTCCATCGCGCACTGCACATTCTCAGGAGGCCGCCTTTCAAACCACTTTCTCCGCGCTTGCAGGGGACGACCTTTACCTTCTGTCCCAGTTCGTGGGCACAGATGTCTCGCGATGGGAGATTTCTGGTGAAGCCGCAGGCGTGGGGTCCCGCCGTGACCTCCCAGGTCGGCGCGCCCGCTCATGCGACGGGCGCGCCGACCCCGACCGAGCGGGAGAAACGGTCGTCAGGCGACGAGCAGTTCGCCGACCAGGGTGGTGAGATCGATCACACCGACGGGCGTGCCGCCGGCGTCCGTGACGAGCCCGAGCTGCGCGCGGGCCTCCTGCAGCAGGGTCACGGCGTCGGAGATCGTGGTGTCCTTCGCCATGCGGGGCACGGGGGTCGCGAGCTCGCCGGCCCTGCGTCCCGGCTGGAGGACCGCGTCGCGCACGTGGAGCACGCCGATCACGTCGTCGGGGGTGACGACCAGCATGCGCAGGCTCCCGCCGCGCGCGGCCGTCCGGCGTACGAGCAGGTCGTCGGCGTTCGCGGGCACCGAGGACGCCTCGCCGACGGGCACCATCAGCCGCTCGACCGGCTGGGAGTGGACCCGCAGCGCGCGGGTGAGCAGGTCGTGCTCGTCGCGGTCGAGCATGCCCATCCGGCCCGACTCGGCGACCAGCATGGCGAGCTGGCGAGGTGTGCGGGTGGTGGCCAGCTCGTCGCGGGGCCGCACGCCGGCCAGCCGCAGGATGCCGTTGGTCAGCGCGTTCAGCAGGGCCAGGATCGGGCGGACGAGCCAGGCGAAGCTACGGAACGGCAGCGCCAGCCCCATCGCGGCGCGCTCGGGGTGCGTGAGCGCCAGCGACTTGGGCGCCATCTCGCCGACGACCATGTGGAGGAACGTCACCAGGGCGAGCGCCACGACGTACGCCACGGGCGTGCGCAGCGACTCCGGCAGCAGCGTGAGCACCGGCTCCATCAGATGCTCGATGGAGGGCTCGGCGACCATGCCGAGGCCCAGGGAGGCCAGTGTGATGCCGAGCTGCGCCCCGGCGAGCATGAGCGACAGCTCGCGCCCGCCCCTGACCGCGGCGCGGGCCGTGACCTTGGCCAGCCGGCCGCCGCTGACGGCGATCTCCTCCAGCCGGTGGCGGCGGGCGGAGACCAGGGCGAACTCGGCCGCGACGAAGAACCCGTTGACGGCGAGCAGGACTACGCCGAGCAGGACGCCGGTGAGAGAGTTCATGCGGGCCTGCCCTGGAACAGCGCGGAGAACAGCTCGGGGGCGTAGTCGGCGCCCCCCGCGCCGCGGGCCGCCGAGCGGGCCTTCTCCCGCTCCGGCCGCTCCGCCGCATCCGCGTCCGACGGCGTCTCGGGCGGTGCGTCCGCCGACGCCCGCGTCGACACCCGCACCCACTCGGGGACGCGACGGCGCACGCTCAGGACCGTGAGCACGGCCCGCTCGGCGTCCTCGGCCTCGTCGTCGAAGAGATGGGGCTCGGGCACGAGCGGGGAGACGACCTGGTCGCCGGGCTCGGCCATCCGGCCGAGGAGCGCGAGGACGAGACCGGCCACGGTCTCGTAGTCCTCGCTCTCGGGCAGCCGGACGTGCGTGGCGCGCTCGACCTCGTCGAGGCGGAGGGTGCCCGGCACGTCCCAGACGCCCTCGCCGTGCCGTACGACGCCGAGCGGTTCGGGGTCGTTCTCGTCCACCAGCTCGCCGACGAGCTCCTCGGCCAGGTCCTCCAGCGTCACCACGCCGGCCAGACCGCCGTACTCGTCGATCACGCAGGTGAACGTCTCACCGGCGGAGGTCATCCGCCGCAGCAGCTCGGGCAGCGGCAGGGTCGCGGGGACGAGCAGCGGCGCGTGGGTGATGCCGCCGACGAGCCCGGCGGAGGGAGAGCCGGCCTTCAGATACTCGGGCAGCCCGGCCACCCCGACGACGTCGTCGGCGTCGGTGCCCAGGACCGGATAGCGGGAGTGACCGTGCGTGCGCAGGGCGCCGAGGAACTCGTCGACCGGCCACTCGGCGCGCAGCGAGACCACGCGCGGGCGGGGGACCATGACGTCCTCGGCGGTACGGTCGCCGAACTCCAGCGCGCGCTCCAGCGTGTCGGCCAGCCGGGGCGGCAGCTCGCCGGCCGCGGCCGACTCCGTCACGATGCGCGACAGCTCCTCGGGGGTGGCGCCGTGTTCGAGCTCCTCCACGGGCTCGATGCCGAACAGGCGCACGAGGCGGGTGGCCGCGGCGTCGAACAGGCGGATGACCGGCCCGGCGATCACGAGGTAGACGTGCGTCGGGCGGGAGAGGAACTTCGCGACGTCCTCGGGCCGCGCGATGCCGAGGTTCTTGGGGGCGAGCTCGCCGATGATCATCTGCACGACCGTGGCGATCGCGACACCGAGGGCCACCGCGACACCGGGGACGGCCGAGCCGGGCAGCCCGGCGGCCTCCAGGGGGCCGCGCAGCACGCCGGCGATCGCGGGCTGCGCGATGAAGCCCACCAGCAGGGTGGTGACGGTGATCCCGAGCTGTGCGCCGGAGAGCATGAACGACAGCCGTCCGGTGATGTCGAGGGCCCGGCGCGCCGCGCCGTCGCCGGCCGCCGCCTGCTCACGGAGAGTGCCCCGGTCGGCGGCCACGAAGGCGAACTCCTGCGCCACGAAGAATCCGGTGGCCAGGGTCAGAAGGAGGACGGCCAGGAGGCCGAGGGCGGTGCTCATCGGGCGCCCGCCGTGCGATCATGAGATCCCGTGCCTGTGCACGGGCAGGTACTCCAGGGGTCCGGAACGGACACGACGATCCTTTCGCGTGGTGGTATACCACCGTAACGGCTGGAATCTCTCCTGTGTTTCCCGGCAGCCTTTACTGACTGCTTAGAGGGCGTCTGGGTACCGTGAAGAAGGGGACGCATCGGCAAAGACTTCAGCCGCTGCGGTCAACGCAGTCGTAAGGACGCTGAGGGCTGGGGGTTCACGTGGCCGACGAGGACGAGGCGACCCGCGCCTATCGGCGTACGGCCCAACCCCCGGCGGCGCCGCCCCCGGCTGCCCCGCCCCGGACGGCACAGCCTCAGGCGGCGGCTCCGGCGGGGTCCGGCAGGGAGGACACGGTCCCCCGCGCCCGGTCCAAGGTGTACGGCAAGCCGCGTTCCGGCAGCGCCCCGATCCGCCCGCTCGGCGGGAGCAGGCACGAGGCCGGAGACCCGGAAGGCGCCCCGCGTGGCGGGGGCGGCGGGCCGACGGGCCGCGACGGGTCCGTGCGCGGCGGCGGACGCGGACCGCGCCGGACCGGCAGGATCGTCCTGCGGGTCGTCGTCGTGGTGGTCGTGCTCCTGCTCGTCGCCGCCGTCGCCGGATATTTCTGGATCGGCTCCCGGCTCCGGCCGGTCGAGTCGCTGACCGACTACGACGGGCGGCCCGCCGAGACGCCGGGCCAGGACTGGCTGCTGGTCGGGTCCGACAGCCGGGCGGGCCTGACGGCCGCGCAGCGCAAGAAGCTGGCCACGGGAAAGGCGGTCGGCAAGCGCACCGACACGATGATGCTGCTGCACATCCCCGAGAGCGGCCGGCCCACTCTGGTCAGCCTGCCCCGTGACTCGTACGTCCCGATCGAGGGGCACGGCAGCGGCAAGCTGAACGCGGCGTACGCCTTCGGCGGCCCGAAGCTGCTGGCCAAGACGGTCGAGCGGGTGACCGGCATCAGGATCGACCACTACATGGAGATCGGATTCGGCGGCTTCGTCGGCATCGTGGACGCGATCGGCGGGGTCAACATCTGCGTGAAGCAGGACATCAAGGACCCGAAGGCCGGGATCAACCTGAAGAAGGGCTGCCAGGACATGGACGGCGGCACCGCGCTCGGCTACGTGCGCACCCGTGCCACCGGCGCCATCCCCGACTTCGAGCGCACCCAGCGGCAGCGCCAGTTCTTCTCCGCCGTCGTGCAGAAGGCCGCGAGCCCGGGCACCCTGATCAACCCGTTCACCTCGGTCCCGCTGGCGCTGAGCGCCGCCGACTCGGTCTCCGTCGACTCCGGCACCGGCCTGTTCGACCTGCTGTCGGTCGGCATGGCCATGCGCGAGGGGCCCCTCGCCACCGCCGTGCCCATCGGCTCGCTGCCGACGATCGGCGGCCAGGCGGTGGTCAAGTGGGACACCCAGAAGGCGCTGCGCCTGTTCGAGGCACTCGCCGCCGACAAGCCGGTGCCCAAGGACGTCATCACCAAGTAGGGGGACCGCCGCTCGCGCGGCCGCACGACGTGCGCGGCACGAGCGGCAGGGGTCAGCTCCCGGCGGTGGCGGCGACCGTCGCGGCGGTGGTGGCGGCGGCCACGGCGGCGTGGATCGAGGCGATCGTCTTGCGGACCGCCTCGGCGGTCCACTGGCCCTCGGCGATCTCCTTGATCCGGCCCTTCGGCGCGTCGGGGAACGCCTTGTGGTCGAGCTTGGCCGCGTGCATGACGGCGATCAGGACCGCCGTCCGCTCGTCCGGCTCGGCTCCGGCCAGCACGTTCTGGACGCGCTCCCGCACGCCCTGCTCGTGGCTCGGGTCGAGCTCGGGATAGCGCGTGGTGGGGAAGATTCCCAGGATCTTGCCCACCTGCTCGCTCAGCACGCCCCGGGCGGCCAGACGGGTCAGCAGCCGCTTGCGCAGCCTGCCCGCGCGGAGCTTGCCCACCCACCAGTCGGCCTTGCGCGGACCGCGCTCCTCGGCCATGCGGGTGAGCGCCGCGTCCAGCTCCTCATCGCCCACCGGAGTGGGATCGACGGGCACGACCTTCGCGCCGTCGAGGTCCACCCGGCGGCGAACGGCCAGATCCGCGAGCAGGGCCCCGGCCAGGGCGCAGTCGAGCTCCACCGACCCGATGATCGGCTTGCCGGTGTCCTCCCGGTAGGCCAGCAGCAGCACTTCCTCGGCGATCGTCAGTGTCACGGAGTCGAGCCTAACTCGCCGATTGCGGTCACAATGAGCCCTTATGGGAATCTCTGCGGACCTGCACGCCATCGGGCGGCCGATGCTGGACGCCCAGCTCGCGCACCCGACCGTACGCGGCATCGCGGCGGGTGACCTGCCCGAGGCGGTCTTCCGGTCATGGCTGGAGCAGGACTACCTGTACCTGCTCGACTACGTCCGGGTGTTCTCGCGGCTGGCCTGGCAGGCTCCGGACGCCCACCTCGGCGACCTGGTCGACCTGGCGTACTCGACGTGGCACGACGAGCTCGACCTGCACCGGTCGCTGGCGGCCGGATTCGGCGCCGACCTCGACGGCGCGGTGAAGGGGCCGGCCTGCGCGGCGTACACCTCGTTCCTGCTGGAGTCGGCGGCGGACTACGGCGAGGGGCTGGCGGCCCTCTACCCCTGCATGTGGGGCTACTCCACGCTCGGCCGGATCCTGGCCGCCGACCCGCCCGCAGAACCGCGCTACCGGGCCTGGGTGGACACCTACGCCGACCCCGGGTTCGCCGCCCTCACCGAGCGCATCGCCGTCATGATCGACGAGGCGGCTCCGGATCCGGCGCGCGCCCGGGAGCTGTTCGTCCGCGGCATGGAGCACGAACTCGCGTTCTGGGACGTCCCCTGACCGGCCGGGTTAGTGTGAGGGCATGCCGGAGCTGCCCGAGGTCGAGGCGCTCGCCGAGTTCCTTCGCGAGCACGCCGTCGGCCATGCCGTCGTCGGGGTCGACGTGACCGCCTTCCAGGCGCTCAAGACCGTCGATCCGCCCGTCACCGCGCTCGCCGGACTGCTCGTCACCGGCGTGGCGCGGCACGGCAAGTTCCTCGACGTCGACTGCGACGGCCTGCACTTCGTCACCCATCTGGCCCGCGGCGGCTGGCTGCGCTGGCGCGACGACCTCACCGGCGCGAAACCGGTGCGTCCGGGCAAGGGCCCGCTCGCGGTGCGGGTGAGGCTGTCGCCGGGCGAGGACGGCCGCGCCCCCGGGTTCGAGCTGACCGAGGCGGGCACGCAGAAGCGGCTGGCCGTCTACGTGGTGCGCGATCCGGAGGAGGTCCCCGGCATCGCCGGGCTCGGGCCCGACCCGCTGGCCGAGGACTTCACGCCGGACCTGCTCAAGACGATCGTGGGCGGGAGCCGCGCGCAGATCAAGGGCCTGCTGCGGGACCAGAAGGTGATCGCGGGCATCGGCAACGCCTACTCCGACGAGGTGCTGCACGTCGCGAAGATGTCCCCCTTCAAGATCGCCGGAACGCTGACGGACGGCCAGGTCGCCGACCTGCACGACGCGATCGTGAGCACGCTGCGGGACGCGGTCGGGCGGGCCAGGGGGCTGGCCGCCAAGGACCTCAAGTCGGAGAAGAAGTCGGGCCTGCGCGTGCACGGCCGTACGGGCGAGGCCTGCGAGGTGTGCGGCGACACGATCAGGGAGGTGTCGTTCGCCGACTCGTCGCTGCAGTACTGCCCGACCTGCCAGACCGGCGGCAAGCCGCTGGCCGACCGCCGGCTGTCGCGCCTGCTCAAGTAGGCCTGCGAGGAGCGGCCGGACTTTTCGGGGGGTTCACGTCAGGCCCGGAGGAAGTCGGCGATCGGCTCGGCCTGGCCGAAGATGGCGTGACCGGTCTGCGGGAGCAGGTTCACGGTCGCGTGCGGGACGCACTCACGGACGCGCCGCACGGTCTGGCGAGAGTCGATCATGGCGTCGCGGTCGCCGGCGATGACGAGTACGGGCATGGTGAGGCCCCGCAACGCGTCGTCGGGGAACACCGGGAGCTTCTCCCTGCGCGGGTTGAAGTGCGTGAACGTCAGGACGACGGCGTCGAGCGCCTGCCGGTGCCTCTCCCCGTCGAGGCCGGCGACGGCGATCGCCGACTCGCGCAGCCCATCACGTCGGAACGGGCCGGTCAGCAGGGCCTTGAGGATCCAGCCGACCTTCTGCCGCCCCACGCCGCCG
Organism: Microbispora sp. KK1-11; assembly: GCF_006874435.1. Taxonomy (NCBI): domain Bacteria; kingdom Bacillati; phylum Actinomycetota; class Actinomycetes; order Streptosporangiales; family Streptosporangiaceae; genus Microbispora; species Microbispora sp. KK1-11. Next base: position 37,894 of record NZ_VIRJ01000027.1, read on the forward strand.
GGGCACAGCAGAGCCAGGCGGGTCACGCGTTCCGGACGGCGGATGGCGTAGTCCAGGGCCGTCCAGCCGCCGAGGGAGGTGCCGGCGAACGCGGCGTCGGCGATCCCGAGCCCTTCCAGCACGTCGTCGAGCCAGAGTGACACGGCGTCGGAGTCCAGGGCGGGGCGCGAGGGCGCGCTCAGGCCCGGCTCGCCGACCAGGTCGACGGCGTACGTGCGAAAGTGCCGGGACCAGGTGGGGACGTCTCCCCGCCACATCGAGGCGTTCGCGCCCGAGCCGTGCAGCAGCACGAGAGGCGGCGCGTCCCGGGGGCCGCAGGCGAGGACGAAGGTCTCGCCCTCGCGAGTCGGCACCCGGACGTGGTCGGCCGGGATCGGCCAGGCGTCCAGCACCTGCCGGTAGTGGTCGAGGAGCACGCGCCGACCTGCCTCGGACTTGTAGATCGCGGTCATGACGCCCGCACCGCCGGCCGCGCGTCGAGCGCGTCGAGATCCGCGGCGAACCACACGTGGCCGGACCTGTTCGACTCGCACACCAGCACCGGAACCCCGGCTCGCACCCGCAGCACCTCGGTCACCGTCGGCCTCCCGTCCGAGCGGGCCGCCCACGGGGACGTGACGGCCTCGATCGTCATCTATCACGCCTCAACAGGTACATCTTAGGGAGTGATAGGGAAGGTTGCGCAACAGATGACTGTGATGGTGCGGCCCGCGCATCACCGTGGGTCACAGCTCGCCGCATGGGCCCGGGCATCGGTGGTGTGCCGTCAGAATGGGCGCATGACATTGCCGGAAATCGCCCCCGACGCACTGCCCGAGGACGCGTACCTGCTGGACGTCCGCGAGAACGAGGAGTGGGTGGCCGGCCACGCGCCCGGCGCCGTCCACATCCCGCTCGGCGAGCTGCAGGTGCGGGTGGACGAGGTGCCGCACGACCGGCCGGTCTACGTGGTCTGCCGGGTCGGCGGCCGTTCGGCGCACGCCGCGATGTGGCTCAACCACATCGGCCGGGACGCCGTGAACGTGGACGGCGGCATGCGGTCCTGGGCAGCGGTCGGGCGTCCGATGGTGAGCGAGACCGGGGAGGCGCCCTACGTGGCTTAGAGAGACAGGGCGGCGTAGGAAAACGGTCAAAGAAGTGTCATAATCCCAAAGACATCATCAATACCCCGCGGGAGCTCGGGCGTGACCGGGCTGAGAGGGCGGATCGAACTCGTGCCGCCGACCGCATGAACCTGTCCGGATAATGCCGGCGTAGGGAGCGTGTGATGACTTCTGCCGTCGTCGACGACGCGCACGCGGAGGTTCCGCTCACTCTGGACGAGGAGGCCCCGAGAACCCTGGGCCTGCTCGACCAGGGTGCATTCTGGGCCAACCTCGGCGTCAGCCTCCTCGGCTTCTCGGGGGCGCTGTTCCTGCTCGACCCGCTGGGCGGCAAGCCGTTGACCTTCACCGCGGCGGTGCTCGCCGCCGTCGTCGGCAGCCTGCTCGGGACGGCGATGGTCGGCCTGGCCGCGATCCCCGGCGTACGCACCGGGCGGCCCGCGATGGTGCTGCTGCGCGGCCTGTTCGGGGCCCGGCTCTCGTACATCCCGACCGTGCTGAACATCGTGCAGATGCTCGGCTGGGGCGCCTTCGAGCTGTGGGTCATCGCCAACGGCGCGCAGGCGATGTTCGGCACCTCGGTGCCGTACGCGGTGTGGGCGGTCGCGGCGGGCGCGCTGACGATCGCGCTCACGATCCGGCCGCTCGGCGCGCTGCGGCTGCTGCGGCGGTACGTCACGGCGGGCGTGGTGATCGCGATGATCTGGCTGTCGATCGCCCTGTTCCGGCAGGGTCCCTCCGTGGGGGGCGGCTCCTGGGACGCCTTCGCCCCCGCCGTCGACTACGTCATCGCGCTGTCGGTGTCGTGGGTGCCGATGGCCGCCGACTACGCCAGGCACTCGCGGTCGAGCGGCGCGGCGTTCACCGGCGTCGTCGCCGGATACACGATCGCCCAGGTGGCCTGCCTGGCCCTCGGCATCGCCGCGCTCGCCCTGGTCGGCAACGACGGGGACAAGGTGTGGGATCCGTTCGTGGCCGCCCCTCTCGGGGTCGTGTTCTTCGGCATCCTGGTGCTGCGCGAGGCCGACCAGTCGTTCGCGAACGTCTACTCGACGACCGTGTCGATCCAGAACCTCGCGCCGCGCTGGGACCGCCGGGCGATCTCGGTCGTGATCGGCGTGCTCACCACGCTGATCGCGCTGTTCGCCGACGTGAACTCCTACGGCGCGTTCCTGAGCGTGATCGGGGCGGTGTTCGTGCCGATGTTCGCCGTGCTCGTGGTGGACTACTTCCTGCTCGGCGGGGCCGCCCGGTGGAACACGGCCGCGGACGCCCCCTCCCGCTGGCTCATGGTCGTGCCGTGGATCCTCGGGTTCGCGGCGTACTGGATCGTGACCTCCACCCCGACCGTCGGCTGGTGGGACGGGATCTGGACCGAGGTCCGCCTCGCTCTCGGGTTCGTCCACCAGCCCTGGATGAACGCCGCGCTCGCCGCGTTCCTCGTCGCCGGGCTGGCGACCGTGGTGCTGTCCCTTCCGGCCCGCCGCCTGCGGTCGCGCCGTTAGGGGCGCTCCGCCTCATCGCTGCCGGCTTCTCACCCACAGGCAAGTGAGCTGCAAGACGACGCCTCAAGACTGCCGCCCAGGGAAGGTCCGCACCGGCCTTCACCGGCAGAGAGGCCGTGGAGGCAGTGGAATTCGGGGTTCTGGGTCCCTTCGAAGTCCGGGACGGCGAGGTGCCGGTCGGCGTCGGAGGCCCGCGGCAGCGGGCCGTCCTGGCCCGGCTGGTGCTCGCCGGGGGCGCGGTCGTCTCCACGGACACGTTGATCGATGACCTCTATCGCGGCACGCCGCCGGCGACCGCACTCGCGTCGATCCACGTCTACGTGTCGAACCTGCGTCGTGTGATCGAACCGCAGCGGGCGCCGCGCACCCCTCCCCGGCTCCTCGTCGCCAAACGCCCCGGTTATCTGCTCGCCACCTCGGACGTCGACGCACTGCGGTTCGGCGGGCTCGTCGCCGACGCGGAACGCCGGCCGCCCGCCCGGGCGCTCGCGCTGCTCGACGAGGCGCTGGGGCTCTGGCGCGGCCTGCCGTACGCCGACTTCGCGGGCGAGCTGTGGGCCGTCACCGAGGTGAACCGTCTCCACGAGCTGCGCCTGGTCGCCGTCGAGCGCCGCGCCCACGCGCAGCTCGACCTGGGCCGGCCCGAGGCGGTGATCCAGGGCCTGGAGGCCGAGACCGGGGAGCATCCGCTGCGTGAACGGCTGTGGTGGCTGCTGGCCCTCGCGTACTACAGGGCCGGTCGCCAGGCGGACGCGCTGGCCACGTTGCGCCGCGCCAGGAGCCTCATCGCCGACCAGCTCGGGCTCGATCCCGGCCCGCAGCTGCGGGCGTTGGAGCAGGACATCCTGCGGCAGGCGCCGTCTCTCACCACACCGTCTCTCGCGGTCGTCCCCTCCGGGTCCGCCGCACCCGCGTCCGCTCGGCCGGCCCCGGAAAAGGCGCGCCCGCCGCACGGGCGCGACCGGCAACTCGCCGAGATGGAGTCGACGCTCGGCGCCGGGATGAGCACGATCGCGGTGACCGGGGAGCCGGGCATCGGCAAGACCTGGCTGCTGAAGGCGTTCAGGGACCGGTGCGCGGAGAGGGGACACCTGACCCTCTGGGGGAGCTGTCACGATCTCGAGAGCGCCCTGCCGCTGCGGCCGTGGATCCAGATCCTGAGGTCGCTGGAGCGCGTTCATCCGGCTCCGGACTCCGAGGCCCTGGCCGGCCTGCTCGACGAGGAGGCCCCGCAGGGGTCGGCCCAGCGATCGGCCCGGGGATCGGTACGGGGATCGGCACAGGGCGCGCGTCAGCGGCGTCATCAGGCCGTCGCCGACTGGATTCGCGCCGCCGCAGGGGACCGGCCGATCGTGATTATGCTGGACGACCTCCAGTGGGCCGACCCGGCGACCCTGGGACTGCTGCGTGATGTGACCGTGCTCGTCGGCGAGCCGGCGGAGCACGTCCCGCTCACACTGGTGGCCGCGTTCAGGGACACCGCCCGGGCCGGTCCGCTCGACGACGTGCTCGGCAGATTCGCCCGATACAACCTGCTCCGCGTCCGGCTCGCGGGCCTCGAAACCGCGGCCATCCGGGCCGTCGCCGTGACCGTGGGCGCGGAGGTCGACGAGCGGACCGCTCACCTGCTGACCCGGCGCACCGGCGGCAACCCGTTCTTCGTCCGTGAGACGGCCCGGCTGCTGGCCCAGGGCCGCCCACTGGACACGGTGCCCGACGCGGTCGCCGGTCTGATCCACCAGCGGCTGGCGGCGCTGGATCCGCGGGTCGCCGAGGTGCTCGAGATCGCCGCGGTGATCGGCAGGGACTTCGATCCCGGCATGGTGGGTGAGGTGTGGGCGGCGCCCGTGTACGACCTGCTGGACCAGGCCGTGCGGACCGGCCTGGTCGTCGCCGCCGGGCGCCGGACGGGCTTCGCCCACGACCTGGTGCGGGAGACCCTCCTGCGGGAGATTCCGCCGCTGCGCAGGGCCGTCATCCACCGGCAGGTGATGAACGCGTTCGTCGACCGGCCCGGCGCCGACGTCGCCGTCATCGCCCATCACGCGATCCAGGCCGGGCCCGCGGCGTACGCGGAGGCGGCGCACTGGGCGGCCGCGATGGCCGAGCAGTCGGGTCTCCGCCTGGCCTACGAGGAGGCGGCCACCTGGTGGGGCCGTGCGGTCGAGGCGCACGGAGCCGCGGCCGGCGATCCGGCCGACCACGTCGATCTGCTGCTGCGGCAGGCCCGCGCCCTGCTCGACGCCGGTGACGCCCCGGCCGCCAGAAGCGTGCGGGCGCGGGCGATACGGGTGGCCGACCGGGTGGCGGGCCACGACGGGCCCGTGCTCGCCGCCCGGGCGCTCACCGCGCTGGACGCCCCTTCGATCTGGAACCTGCGCAATCCGTACGAGGAGGTCGAACTCCAGCTCGTGCGCCGGTTCGAGCGTGCGTTGGACGCCATGCCCGAGGTCGCCGCCCCCGAGCGGGTGCGGCTGCTCGGCGGGCTGGCCCAGGAGCTGTACGACGGGTCGGACGACTCGCGCTGCCACGTCTACTCCGCGCAGGCGGTCGAGACGGCCCGCGGGCTCGGCGACCCGCATCTGCTGATGCGTGCGCTCAACGCCCGCTACCTGTCGATCCCCAGCTCGATCTACACGGAGGAGGCGCGGGAGATCGCCGCGGAACTGGAGGACCTGGGCCAGAAGACCCGGACGCCCGAGTTCGAGCTGCTCGCGCAGATGATGTGGACCCACCGTCGCATGGAGGTGTTCGACGTCGCGGGAGCGGACGAGGCGGCCGCCCGGTGCGACGCCATGCTGGCCCGCATGCCGCTGCCCTGGCCGCGCTTCCAGCACACGATGTGGCGGGCGGGGCGGCTCACGCTCTGCGGACGGTACGACGACGCGGAGGCCCTCTACGCCGACCTCGACCGGCAGGCCGGGCGCATCGGCATGTGGTACGCCGGATCCGTCGTGTCCCTGGGACGAATCTTCCTCGCCCACGACAGGGGGACGATGAGCGAGGCAGAGCCCCTGATCGACGCGGTGGCCGGCGCCAACCCCTGCGGAGACCAGGCGCTCCGCGCCCTCCTGCTGTGCGGCCAAGGTGGAAGGGAAGAGGCGCGCGACCTGGTCGCCGACGGGTGGCGGCCGGCGCCGCGCGACTGGTCGTGGCTGACCTTCACCTGTCTGCAGGGCGCCGCGCAGGCGGCGGTGGGCGACGTCCACGCCTGCGCGGCCACGTACTCCGCCCTCCTGCCCTACAAGGGACGGATCTCGGTCGGAGCCGCGATCGCCTTCCTGGGGCCGGTGGACCGGTTCCTGGCGACGCTCGCCTCGGCCATGGGGGACGACGCCGCCGCGGCGCGGCACCACGCCAGGCTCGCCCGGCTCGCCGGCACGGCGGGTCTCAGCCTGTGGCGGGACCGCGCCGCCGCCGCTGCCGGCGCGTTGCGCCGGGCCGGCTGAGGGCTATCGCGAGCAGGGCTATCGCGAGCGCAGGCCGGCCGCGACGAGGGCGGCGTACGTGCCGCCCTGGGCCATCAGCTGGTCATGGGTGCCGCCCTGCACGATACGTCCGGAGTCGAGGACGAGGATGAGGTCGGCGTCCCTGACCGTGCTCAGCCGGTGGGCGATGACGATCCGGGTCTGGGGGAGCCAGGCGAGGTTGGCCTCGACGGCGGCCTCGGTGGCGCTGTCGAGGTTGCTGGTGGCCTCGTCCAGCAGCAGCACCTTGGGCCGGGCCAGCACGGCTCTGGCCAGGGCCAGGCGCTGCCGCTGGCCGCCGGACAGTCCGCCGCCGTCGGTCAGCATGGTCTCGTACCCCATGGGCATGGCCATGATCTCGTCGTGCAGCGCCGCCAGCCCGGCGGCCTGCATGATCCGCTCCAGCGGCGCGTCGGGGTCGTTGAGCGCGATGTTGTCCCGGATGGATCCGTTGAACAGCGCCACATCCTGGGTGACCACCCCGAACTGCCGGCGCAGCGTGCCCAGGTTGAGCTCGGCGGCGGGGACGCCGTCGTAACGGATCTCGCCCTCGACCGGGGTGTGCAGCGCCAGCAGGAGCCGGGCCAGCGTGCTCTTGCCCGAGCCGGATGCTCCCACCAGCGCGACCTTCTGTCCCGGGCGGATCGTCACCGACACGCCGCGTACGGTCCAGGGCCCGCGCGGGTCGTGCCGGAAGCCGACGTCGCGTAGCTCGATCGCGCCGCGCAGGCGCAGCACCTCGATGCCCTGGCTCGGCTCGGGGGCGGAGGCGAGGATGTCGGTCAGCCGGTCGAAGTGCGCGCCCGCCTGCTGGAGGCTCTGCAGGCCGGTCATCAGCGAGGCGAGCGGGGTGAGCGCGGCCAGCGCCACGGCGTTGAGCGCGATCAGCGCGCCCGCGCTCAGTTGCCCGTCCAGCACCCGCCAGGCGCCGAGCCACAGCAGCCCGAGCGGGGTGATCACGCGGATCGCCGACAGCGCCGCCTCCAGGAGGCCGTGGGTGAGCGCGCTGCGCACGTCAGCGTCGAGCTGCCGGGCGAAGTGGGACGACCACTGCTCCATCGCCCTGCGTTCCGCGCCCGACGCCTTGAGCGTCTCGATTCCGCTGATCGTCTGGATGAGGCTGCTCTGCGAGGCCGACAGCGCCGCGAGCTCCTGCTGCGCCAGCCGGTGCACACGGCGGGAGGTGGCCGCGAGCAGCGCCGACTGCAGCGCGACCACGCCGGTCAGCGCCGCCCCGAAGACGGGATCGCGCAGGTAGACCAGCGCCAGGTAGCCGACGGCGAGCGGCCCGTCGAGGAGCGCGGTGACGATCTGCCCGGTCAGCAGCTCGCGCAGCGTCGTGACGCTGGTGGCCCGGGTCACCAGGTCGCCGGTGCCGCGCCGGGTGAAGTACCGGTAGGGCAGGGCCACCAGGTGGGCGACCACCCCCTCGGTGAGCTCCCGGTCGGCGCGGGCGCGTACGGCCACCAGCAGGGCCGCGCGCAGGTAGGCCAACACGAGCTGGGCGGCCCCCGCAAGCAGCACGCCCACGCCGAGCAGGGGCAGCAGGTCGGAGGCGCCGCGCGGGATGACCGTGTCGAGCAGCAGCTCGGTCAGCAGCGGCATGGCCAGGCCCAGCAGCTGCAGCAGCAGCGAGGCCGCGATGACCTGCACGAGCAGGCCGCGCCGCCGCCGCAGCAACGTGCGCACGAACTCCCGCCGCCACGCGCTCGCCAGCGACGACGACCCGCGCCGGAACCCCTCCCCAGGCTCGAAGACCAGCAGCACCCCGGTGAAGGCGGCGGAGAACTCCTCCTGGGTCAGCCGTCGCCGCCCCTGCCCGGGATCGACGATGTCCACCCGGTCTACCGACCATCGCTCGACGACCACGAAGTGGTTGAACTCCCAGTGCGCGACGGCCGGAAGCGGCACCCGGGCCAGGTCCTCGGGATCGAGCGAGAACCCGCGCGCCTTCAGACCATGCTCGCGGGCGCCCTGGAGGAGCGCGCGGGCGCTCAGCCCGTCACGGCCGACGCCGAGGCGCTCCGACAGCTCGGTCAGCGTGACGCGGTGGCCGTGATGCGACAGCACCATGGAAAGGCACGCGGTGCCGCACTCGGTGGGCGTGTTCTGCAGCACCACCGGGACGCGCCTCACCGGGCCACCCCCGACATCTGCACCGACACCAGCACCGCCACGACCGTTCCCGCGACCGCCAGCACGGCCACCGTGATCCACAACAGCGGGAACGACGGCCCACGGAGCACGATCGGCACCTTCGCCCCCCGGTCGCGTACGGCGTGCCGCCGCAGCGCCTCCTCCCGGAAGACGCCGCGCTCCTGGCCGGGGGCGGGGAGGACCGGCTCGTGTGGCGGGCCCGGCGGCCGGTAGGCCCGGGGGTCCTCCCGTCGCCCCGCTGAGAGCCGCGGGGACATGGGCCGGGTGTGGTCGGGATCCGGCCCCGGCGTGGGGGACGACGCGGTCATCGGCGTTGCCTTGTCTTGATCACGGTGTTGCGCTGTGTTGACACGGCGTTGCCTCATGCTGCTCACGGCCTTGGGCGTCGCTCAGAGCCAGTGCCAGGTGATCTCGGCCGCCGCGCGGCGCGCCGCCATGAACGCGGCGAAGCCCGCCCGTCCCGCCGCGGCCAGCGTCGCGGGGTCCGCGGGGTCCGCCGGCCGCCGTTCGCGTATCACCCCGAACAGGTGCCCGGCGCCGTACGACACCGGCCCCACGGCCGCGCCGGCCGCGGCGTCCCTGAGCGGTTCCGGCAGTTCGCGGGCGACCCGGACCGCCGCCGTCACATCGAGGTCGTCCCCCCGCGACAGCACGGCCGCGCCGAGAGCCGCCAACGGTTCCCCCGACGCGGCGAGGCCGGCCAGCCGCTCCGCGCTCCCCGCGGCCCATACCGCCCAGACCTGGTCGAACTCCTCGGGATAGCGCTCCAGGTAATCCCGCCCGGTCTCCCGCTCGATCCGCGCCCGCACCCGCCGCTTCAGGGCGAGCCCGTGGATGTGGTTGTCGTAGGCCTCCTGCGTGAGCCCGACCTCGCCGAGCCAACGCAGCATCCGCTCACGGGTGTGCAGCCCGCGCCGCAGCCGGTAGGCGTCCGACGCCTCCTGCAGCTCCTCCCGGGTCGGCTCGGGCTCACGCGCGATCAGGTCCTCCAGGACGCAGTGGTCGACCAGCTCCTCCTGCACGGACGGATCCCGCTCGGCGCGGGCGCGCAGCGTCAGCAGCGCGTTCTGGATCAGCAGCTCCCGGCCGTCGACGGTCAGCACCCGTCCGGAGGCCCAATGAGTGGAGTGGTCCACCGTCCAGGGGACGCCGTCGTCGGCGGGGGCGGTCAGCGCCACGGTTCCGCCCGCCGGATGGCCGAGCACCAGGTCGTAGTCGACCACGGGGCTGCCGGGCCGTACGTCGGCCACGAGCTGGGCACGCACGTCCGGGTGGTCCGCCCGCCAGAGCTCGGCCGCGCGCCGGGCCGCCGCCACGCCGTCACGCGTACGCGGCAGGCCGCGCAGCAGCTCCACCGCCCCGGCAAGGACGCCGGCGAAGGGGGTCTCCTCGGTAGGAACGGTCATGCGGTTTCCATCGTGGTCTCGGGCTCGGGGGCGGGTTCGGCGGCGACGAGCCAGTCGGCGATCGCCGCGGAGATGGGCAGGCCGGTGGCCGACTCGATCCAGCCCCACTGGCCGGTGGGGTTGATCTCCAGGTACACGTACCGCCCGTCGGGGGTGAGGATCATGTCGATGCAGCCGTACGGCAGGCCGAGCGAGGCGGTCAGCGCGAGGCAACGGCGCTCCACGTCCTCCGGCAGCCGATGGATGCCGTACGCCGAGAAGCTGCGCTCGTAGTGGCGGTAGTCGTACCGGGTCGCCCGCGACCCCTGGGAGTGGATCTCGGCGGCGAACACCCGGTCCCCCACGACCGTGATCCGCAGCTCGATCGCCTTGTCCACGTACGGCTGGAAGATCACCGGGGAGGCGCCGAGCCGGTGCCGATGGGTGAGGTGCCGCCGGGTGACCGGCGTGGTGTAGAACACGTGCTCCTCGCCGCCGATGTGGAACGGGACGTACTCCACCTGCTTGGCGATCAGCTCGCCCCCCGACTCCTCCCAGAACGGGATGAGTTCCCCGGGGTCGTTGGTGACGAGCGTCTCCGGCGTGGTGAAGCCGAGCCGGGCCGCCGCGGCGAGGTTGAGCAGCTTGTTCTGCAGCCGGATGACGTCGATGCTCCGGCCGGGAAACCAGCGGGCGTCGAGGGTGTCCTCCCAGCCGTACAGCAGGATCTGCGCGATCTTCTCGACGTATCGCCGGTGGTCGGCGTCGGTCACCGACCGCGGCGCCCGGGGCGGAGAGGGCCGGCGGTTCCAGACGGCGCTGAACCGGGACGTGTCGTATGCCCTACCGCCGATGTGCAGTGTGTGCCGCCAGGGTCCGCCGCTGAGGCGCGAGGTGATCGCGCTTTCGGCCGGGTAGTCGCCCGGATCCCACCACAGGAACTCCGCCCCGCGTTCGCGCAGATGCGGGACGACCATCTCGACCGACGCGTCGTCCGCGGCGCTGAGTATCAAGATCAACTTACTGTTCCTCGTCGAGGGGGCGGCGTGACCGGGCGCCCGGTCACGCCGCCGTGCTGGTCCGACCGTCAGATGCGGACGTCCATCGGGTCGCCCTGCCCCCCTCCGAGGGAGGAGGAAACCCAGGCGCACTCAGGGCCCTGCAGCGGCGGCAACCCGCCGACGATGTCGTCCAGGAAGTCCTCCGGCAGCTCGGCGTCCCCGTTGAGGTCGTCGATGCGAACAGACATGCTTTTCACCACCTTTCATATGAAACGACGGCATGCCCGGAGAACCCGCCCACGGTTGGAGAGCCGCGGCGGGACGAGTCCGGTGTGTGCCGATGCGGAAGCAGCCTGTCGAGCGTGGCTAAAGGCTTACTTGTGATCTTCTAAAGGCCCCGGCGGCGCCGTCGCCCAAGTGGAGTCCAGGCGGTCAGAGGGCGCCTTCCAGGCGGAGCAGGTGCTCCTTGGCCGCCGGGCCGCCGGCGTACCCGCCGAGTGAACCGGGGCCCTCCACCGCCCGGTGGCAGGGCAGGAGCAGGCAGACCGGGTTGCCGGCCAGGGCGTTGGCCACCGCGCGGGGCGCCTGCGGCCGCCCGATCCGCTCGGCGATCTCCTGGTAGGTGGTGACGCTGCCGTACGGCACGGCCGGCATGAGCTGGATCACCGTACGGCTGAAGCCGGTGACCAGACGCAGGTCCACCGAGAGGGAGAAGGTGCGCAGCCTCCCGGTGAAGTACGCGTCCAGCTCCCTGCGCAGGGGATCGAGGCGGCGCGGGTCGGGCCCGATGAACGAGCCGACGGCGCGGGAGACCCGGGCGAAGACCTGGTGCTCGTCCTCATAGGTGCAGGCCAGCACGCCGCGTGCGGTCACCGCGAGGACCAGGCGGCCCACCGGCGCGTCCATGGTGCCGAAGGCGACCTCGGGCGGGGCCACGCCGACGTAGCCCGGCGAGGTCACGCGGAGCAGGGCTTCGAGGTCCTCGGTGGACATGGGCGCCCCACTTTCTCTTCTCTGCGTGCAGGCAGCGTATCGGAGCGGTCGCGAGGTGACGGAAAAGCCCAAGATCAAAAGGTGAAAGAAGGCACGATGGGGACGTGGGTGACAGCAGCGTGGACGGCCGGGCGGCGGACCTCGCCCCCGCGGTCCCGGACGCCGCGGTCCCGGACGCCGTGGCTGCGGACGTCACGGCCTTCGGCGACGCGGCCTTCGATGATGCGGTCTCCGGCGACGCCGAGGAGGGCCTCGCGCGTGCGGTCCTGGCCGGCTCCCCCGACGCGATCGTCGCGCTCGACCGCGACCTGGCCGTGCTGAGCTGGAACGCCGCGGCCGAGCGGCTGTTCGGCTGGCCCGCGTCCGATCTGCTGGGCAGGCGGGCCCCGATCGTGCCCGACGAGCTGATGGCCGAGCACAACGCCGTGCTCGAACGGGTACGCGCGGGCGGCCGGGTGTCGCTGACCACCAAGCGCCTCCACCGCGACGGGCGGCTGCTCGACCTGCGGGTGGACACGAGCGCGTTGTGCTCGCCGGCCGGTGTCCTGCTCGGATACGTGAGCGTCTACCACGCCGCCGAGGACGACGACGCCGCGCACGGCAGGATGGTGCGCCGCGCCCGCCTGGTGCGGCGGCTGACCGACGTGGTCGGCGACATCAACAGCGAGCTCGACCTGCCCGTCGTGCTCGACCGCATCGCCGCGAGCCTGACCGAGCTGACCGGCGCCGACGCCGGCGGTTTCGTGTCCATCGAGGGGGAGCTGCTGCGCCTGGTCGGTGTGCACCAGTTGCCCGAGACGCTGCGCGGGGCCACCGCCGGGCTGCACACCAGCCTGGTCGCCAAGCTGCTGCGCACCGGCAAGACCGTGCTGCTCGAGACCGGCCCTGAGGGCTTCCAGGACCTGATCTGGGCGCGCCTGCCCGGCCTGCACACGATCGCCGTCGGCATCGCCGCTGTGGGCGGGCGTCCCTATGGAGCGCTCTACGCGTTGTTCGCCCGGCGCAAGGCGAGCCATCTGGAGCTCGAGCTGCTCGAACTGCTCGCCGGACACGCCGGGATCGCGCTCGCCAACGCCATGGCGTACCAGGACGCGGTGCGGCAGCGCGCCCACGAGCGGGCCGTCTTCGACGCCAGCGCCGACGGCATCGCGGTGCTGGACGGCTCGGGCGCGGTCGTGCGGTGGAACCCCGCGGCGGCCGAGCTGACCGGCCATCCGGCGGACCGGGTGATAGGAGGGCCGCCGCCCTTCCCGCTGCCGGCGCCGGGGGAGAAGCTCACCTTCCAGCTTCCGTCCGGCAGATGGCTCGACGTGCTGTGCGCGGAGATCCGGGAGACGGGGGAGACCGTCGTCGACTTCCGCGACGTGACCCGGGCCAAGGAGCTGGAGGAGGCCAAGGACCTGTTCCTCGCCACCACCAGCCACGAGCTGCGTACGCCGATCACGATCGTCCACGGCTTCGCCAGCACCCTCGACTCCCGCTGGGACCACCTGTCCGACGAGGAGCGGCGGTCGGCGGTCCACACGATCGCCGAGCGCGCCCGCTCGCTCGGGCAGCTCATGGACCACCTGCTGCTCGGCGCGCGGGCGGGGGCCGAGGAGCTGAAGGTCAGGGTCGAGCCCTTCGACCTGGCCGCCCGGGTGCGCGCGGCGACGCTCGGACTGCCGGTCCTGTCCGACCGGCACCGGCTGGAGGTGGACATCCCGCCCGATCTCCCCTTCGTGTACGGGGACGCGCTGGCCACGGACATCCTTCTGGCCCAGCTCCTGGAGAACGCGTTCAAGTACTCCCCGGACGGCGGCCTGATCCGGGTGGAGGCATGGCCGGAGGCCGACCGGGTCGTGCTGGTGGTGGACGACGAGGGAGTGGGCATCGCGGCGGGCGACCGGGAGCGCGTCTTCGAGCGGTTCGTCCAGGCCGACAGCGGCAACCGGCGCAGGTTCGGCGGGGTCGGGCTCGGGCTCTACATCGTGCGCAACCTCGCCCGCGCCCAGGGCGGAGACGTCGCCGCGCTGCCTCGATCCGGCGGGGGAACCCGCATGCGGCTGGTGTTGAACTCGGCAGGATCTTCATCCTGATAAGACAGATCGGAGCGTGGCGTCACCACTTAAGGACTGAACTATTGTCCAATGTGCACAAGCTGTGATCCGGGGCACGGTTTCCCGGTCCGGTAAGCGGGGCATTTCGGTCGTACTGGCTCGTGCAGCAGAAACGGGGGGAACGGGGAGGTGAGTGCGTCGAGCGTCGTGATGCTGCCGTACGCACCGTCGAGCGTCGCCGTCGCACGTCAGCGCCTCAGCGCCGACCTTTCGAACGCGGGGCTGCTCGCCACCGCCGTCGACGACGTCGTTCTGATCATGAGCGAACTGCTGAGCAACGCGCTGCGCCACGCCCACCCTCTCCCGTCCGGCCAGCTCAAAGTGGCCTGGCTCTGCTCGGACACCCAGGTCGAGGTGGCCGTGAGCGACGGCGGCGCGTGTACGGAGCCCCGTGCCGGTCGCCCGACACTGTCGTCCCTCGGCGGCCGTGGGCTCGGCATCGTCGAATACCTGGCCGAGCGCTGGGGGGTCAGGCACGAGGGGGAGGCGACCACTGTCTGGGCCATCGTCTCCGCCTCATGGCCCACCCGAAACGGGCATCCCGAGCTGTCCGAAACCCCAGTGCTGCGCGAGGTCGGCTGAGCGCCTCCGCCGCCCCGGTCCGGTCCGCCGCTACGCTCCGCCTCCGCCGCTACGCTCGCCTCCGCCGCCGAAGGCGTGCTCCATGCAGACGAGGTCGTCCCTGGAGTCCCACGACGCGGTGACGACGAAGCCGAGTCGTTCGTAGAGGGCGATCGCCGTCGTCCGCCAGCGCCACACCGACAGCCGCACCGACCGCAGGCCGGTCGCATGCGCCCGGGTGAGCACGGCGCGGACGAGCGCGCCTGCCACACCTCTGCCGCGCTCGCCCGGGTCGACCCACAGCCGTTTGATCTCCGCCCGCCCCTCGACGGGCGCAGCGAGCACCACGCAGCCGATCGCGGCGTCCCCGCGGCGCGCGACCAGCACGACGTCGTCCGCGAACGCCGCGCCCGGGTCCTCGACCTCCACCCGGTAGCGCTCGGGCAGGTGCGCAGGGCCGCCCACAGGGACGCCCTTCTCGGCCTCGGTCCGCAGGTGGTAGGCGGCCAGGAGCGCCCGCAGGTCGTCCCCGCCGGTGTCCCCGGCCGCCCAGGTCACGATCACGTGGTCACGGGTCATGCCGTCAGCATCCCAGCCCCGGTGTCACGCGGCGCGCGGGTAGAGGACGGCCCGCTCGGCCGTCGTCCAGGCGCTGCTGACGAGCAGGTAGACACCCGCCGCGAGCGGGAGGAAGGCGGCGACGGCCACGGTCCAGAACGGTGCGAGGAGTTGGAGGCGCCGCATGGGCGCCGTGGGCTCGACCCTGCGGGCGGCGATCACGGCCACGGCCACGAGCAGCGCGAGCAGCCCGGCGAAGACCAGGACCGGCGGGCTGACCAGGCCCGCCCCGGCGACCGCGGCCGCGAGGTGCTCCCCCAGAGGCACGCCGAGCACGCTCTGCGCCAGCAGCAGGTTCGGATGTCCCGCGATCACGGCGGCCGTGAACAGCCGGTAGGTCACCATGAAGAACGGCGACTGCGCGAACGCCAGATAGCCGGTGAACCGGCCGACGCCCTCCTCGGCGTACAACGCGTTCACCTCGCGCAGGAGCCGCTGCGGGTCGTTCTTCCATCGCGTGCGGAGCCTGTCCACCTGGGGAGCGAGGCGCGTCCTGATCCGCTGGGCGCGGGCGACGCGGACGCTCAGCGGCAGCAGCGACAGCCGTACGGCGAGGGTGACCAGGACGATCGCGAGCCCGGCGCCGGTGACATCGCTGAGCGCCTCGATGAGCCGGTAGGCGGGGTCGAGCACGAAGTCGAACATGGGAAGCCTTTCGTCTGTGACCTTTTGCCCCTGGGTGAGGGCATGACGAAAGCGCTCGTGACCGGATGGCCGGTCAGACGAGCGCGGGGCTTCCGGATGGCGCGCGGGGACGGGGGCGGCCAGGCGCGCCGGGATCGCGCAGCCTGACCATCGCCGTCTCACCGTTGTACGACGGCCTGCCCGGCCCCCGGCGCAGAACGGGGACGCCGGTCAGCCGGCAGAGCATCCAGGCGAACACCAGGACGGCCGCGCCGGCCAGGCCGACCGCGGTCAGCGCGCCGGGGCCGGAAGACCCGGCGGCCAACTCGGCCAGCAGCCAGACGAGCGATCCGATGGCGGCCTGGAGAGCGTTCACGTCAGCGGGAAAGCTTCCCCACGACGGTGATCGCGACGACGACGACGAGAGCGATGATCCCGATGATGAGCAGGAACTTCAGCGTCGCGAACAGCGCGGGGATCACGAATCCGAACACCAGCCAGAGGGCCAGGAGGATCCCCAGTACGGTCAGTACGGTACGGGCCATGGCCCCAAGGTACGCGGTGACACCGACAACCGCGAGCTTGATCCAGAATCGGTTCGCATACCCGCGATCCATGAGGTTTCACGTGAATCATCGTGTTCGGCGGCAGCTCGCCAACAAATGGTCACGACGCCGCGCCGACGCGCGCACGGAGGCGACGGCCGGGAGCGGCGTGGTCCCTTGGTGGCGGCGACCGCCACGGCGGCCGGTTCTTACGAGACGGTGACGGGGCTCGGCCGGGTCGCCCGGCGGACTTACCGTTGAGGGCGTGCCCTCCTCGAAGTCTCCCCCGAATCCCGCCCGTGTCCTCGTGGTGGACGACGACCCCACCGTCGCCGAGGTGGTGGCCCGTTATCTGGAGCGGGACGGGCACGAGGTCGAGTGCGTGGGCGACGGGGCCGAGGCGCTGCGGCGGGCCCTGGCCGACCCGCCCGACCTGATGGTGCTCGACCTGATGCTGCCCAAGCTCGACGGCCTGCAGGTCTGCCGGAAGCTGCGGGAGCGCTGGCCCGTCCCGGTGATCATGCTGACCGCTCTGGGCGAGGAGATGGACCGGGTGGTCGGCCTGGAGACCGGCGCCGACGACTACGTGACGAAGCCGTTCAGCCCGCGCGAGCTGGCCCTGCGCGTGCAGTCCGTGCTGCGGCGGGCCCGCGGCGCGCTGGTGCCGACGGGCACCGGCGTGCTGCGCGACGGCGACCTGGTGGTGGACGTCGGCGCCCACGAGGTGCGCCTGGGCGGCAAGGAGATCACGTTGACCGCCCGGGAGTTCGACCTGCTCGTCTACCTGCTGCGCAACCCCCGCCAGGCGTTCAGCCGCACGGCCCTGCTCGACCAGGTCTGGGGCTGGTCGTTCGGCGACTCCTCCACCGTGACGGTCCACGTGCGCAGGCTGCGGGAGAAGATCGAGGACGATCCCACCGACCCGCGCAGGATCGTCACGGTCTGGGGCGTCGGCTACCGTTACGAGCCGCTGTCGTGATCGTCCAGATCGTCGCGGTCGCCGCCGGGCTCGGTCTCGTCATCGCGGCCCTCGGCCTGGCGCTGCTGCGGGCGCTGCGCCGCCGGTCGATCGGCGTGATGCTCGCCGTCGTCGCGGCCGTGACGGTCTCCGCGACGCTGGCCGGGGTGGTCGCCATCACCCTCGCCATGATCATCGACGGGCGGCCGAAGAACATCGTGCTCACCGTCGTCGGCATCGGCGGCCTGGTGGGCCTCGGCGTCGCGCTGGTGAACGCCCGCACGGTGGTGCGCGCAAGCAGGAGCCTCGTCGGCGCGCTGGAGAGCGTGCCGCCCTCCGGCCGGTTCACCCCGCCGCCCGCGCCGCTCCCCGCCGAGCTGCAGACCATCAGCACCGCGCTGGAGCAGGCGTACGAGCGGCTGCGGCTGGGCCACGAACGCGAGCGGGCGCTGGAGAGCGCGCGGCGCGAACTGGTCGCGTGGGTCAGCCACGACCTGCGCACTCCCCTCGCGGGCATGCGGGCGATGGTGGAGGCCCTGGAGGACGGGGTGGCCGACGACCCCGAGACCGTCAAGCGCTACCACGTCCAGATCAGGGTGGAGGTCGACCGGCTCGCCGGGATGGTGGAGGACCTGTTCGAGCTGTCGCGCATCCACGCGGGCACGCTGCGGCCCGTGCTCACCCGCACGGGGCTCGGCGACCTCGTCGCGGACACCCTCGCCGCCGTCGAACCGCTGGCCCGCGCCGAGGGTGTGCACCTCACCGGCGAGGCCGATCCGCGGGTCCCGGTGTACGCGGACGCCGGGCAACTCGGCCGGGCCGTACGCAACCTGGTGGTGAACGCCATCCGCCACACGCCCGCCGGGGGCAGGGTCGTCGTACGCGCGGTGGCGGAAGGGACGACCGCCCGCCTGTCCGTGCTGGACGGCTGCGGCGGCATCCCGGAGGAGGACCTTCCCCGGGTCTTCGACGTCGCGTTCCGCGGCGAGGCGGCGCGGACGCCCGGCCCCGACGGCGGCGCCGGGCTCGGCCTCGCGATCGCGCGCGGCATCGTGGAGGCCCACGACGGCGAGATCGGCGTGGTCAACGAGGGCCCCGGCTGCCTGTTCACGATCACGCTGCCACTGGCCTGACAGCGCGGCGTCAGCCGACCAGTCATTCCGGCTCGTTCCCGGCCGTCCCGCCCACGGTGAAGGGCGTGGTGACTCCCTCGTACATGAGGTGGGCGACGAGACCCTCCGTGGCGTGCGGCAGGTTGTGGCAGTGGTCCATCCAGATGCCCGGGTTGTCGGCGACGAAGGCGATGTCGTACGACTCGCCGGTGCCGACTTCGAGCGAGTCCACCCACCACGGGCCGCCCGTCGCGCGCACGCCGTCGCGGCTCAGCACCACGGCGTGGTGGCCGTGCAGGTGCATCGGGTGCGGCTCGCCGCTGTCGTTGACGATGCGCACCCGCACCACGTCGCCCTCGGCGACGACGAACATCGGCACGTCGGGGAACATGTGACCGTTGATCGTCCACCAGATCCCCGGACGTCCGTCGAGGAAGCCCGGGCGGCGCCCGATCTCGTAGTCGAACCGCCGATCGGGCCGGTCAGGGTCGAACCCGAGCGGCGCCGGCGTGCCGTAGGAGAGCAGGTCCAGCGTCGTCGCGGGCCGCGGGACGGCGGGCACGTCGTACGACCGCGAACCGAGCACGACGCCGGCCGGACCGCCGACGTGCACCCGCACCGGCGAACCGTCCTCCGGCATGGTCACCTCGATCTCGGCGCGGCCTCCCGCCGTGACGGTCACGGCGGTGTCCCGTACGGGAGCGGGCTCGTGCAGGTCGGTGCCGTCGACGGCGGCGAGCCGGAAGGGGGCGCCGCCGACCCATACGGGCGTCTGGCCGTTCTCCGTGTTGATCACCCGTACGCGCACCCGTTCGCCGGGGCGCGCCTCGGCGCGGACGTCTCCCTCCCGTCCGTTGATCGTGCGGGCCCCGTCGTAGAGGTGCAGCAGCGCCACGACGTCGGCCGTGCCCGCGGGCGGTCGCGCCGCCGGGGTCACCACCAGGGCGCCAAGCAGACCGCGGCGCACCTGTTCGTGGGACACCTGGTGGGAGTGGTACCAGAAGGTGCCGGCCTGGCCGGCGACGAACCGGTAGGTGAACGACCGGCCCACGCCGACCGCGTCCTGGGTGACACCGGCGACCCCGTCCGCGGCGTTGGGCACGTCGACGCCGTGCCAGTGCAGCGTGATGCCGTCCGGCACCGACTCGTTGACGAGACGGACCTGCACCAACTGCCCGACGGTCGCGTGGATGACCGGGCCGGGCGAGGTGCCGTTCAGCGTGTACCCGTCCACCTGGCGGCCGGTGGCCAGCCGGAACCGCTGCTTGCGCGCGACCAGGGTGATCGAGACGTCGGCCTCGCGGTCCGGGTCGGCCGTCAGCGACGTCAGGCTGCGCGCCGACGCCATGTGCCCGTTGTGCTCTGTGTGTCCGCCGTGCTCCGAGTGCGTGTGCTCCGAGTGCGCGGAGGTGCCGGCGGCCACGTGTGTCAGGGCGCCGCCGTAGTCCGCGTACCCCATGTCCATGACGGAGTACGCACCGGGCATGAGACTGTCCTGCCACATCCAGGCGAGCGGGCCGAGCAGGGCGATGGTCGCGGCGCCCGCCAGGGCGAGCCGGAGGCGGGCGCCGCGACGGCGAGTCCGGTCCATGCGAGTCGTCGTCAGGCGACGGTCTCGACACGGGCGTGGGGCTGGGCGGTCGCGCTCGCCGCCGCCCGGCGGCCGCGAAGCGCGGCGTGGACGGCCGCGCTGAACAGCAGCAGCGCGTTCAGGCCGTGCAGGGCGCCCAGGGCGGGGATCTGGTGGCCGAGGAGGCCCAGGGAGACCTGGACCGCGACGAGCAGGACCACGAGGGCGGCCCCCTTGACCGCTCCGGGGATCTTCGCGAAGAACGAGGAGACCAGCAGGAGCAGGGCGATCACGGGGATGACCATCATCCCGTTGATGCCGTGGACCACGAAGGCGAAGAACTCGGGGAACTCGATCCCCCCGCTCTCCGCGCTCGCCTTGTCGATCACGCCGCCCTGCTCGACGTACTTGAACAGCCCGGCGTCGCCGAGCACGACCATCATCGCCTGCACGGCGACCTCGGCCGCGACGATCGAGGCCAGGACCTTGTAGACCAGCTTCATGACGCTCTTCCCATCCGGGACCCGGCGAGCCCTTCGATGCCCGGGCTTCGCGGTCCTCTCCTGTGTCGGCCGGCGCCCGTCTCCGCGCGCCGGCCCTTACACAGAGGACGTTAGGAACGCCTCCATGGCGAACACTTAATGACGACTTCGGTGACTCTTGGCGTCGCCGGTCACGGCACGAAAGCGCAGCTCGGCGCCGCGCCGGTCGCCCAGGTCACGGTCGCCGGGGTCACAGGTCGATCTGGTGCTCCAGCTGGCCGCGCCAGGAGGGGACGTCCGGTGCGGCCTCCCGCTGGCGCGGGGTGAACGCCTCCGCGATGGCCCGGAACGTGGGGCACGGCCAGCGCCACATGCAGCTCCGGCAACGCAGGATCGGGTTGGCCGGGTCGCTCGAGATGCCGCCCGCGTCCCTGGGCTGGTGCAGATCGAGCAGCCGGATGCCGAGCTCGGAGAAGCTCAGCAGCTCCTCGCGCGCCTCGGCGAGGAAGTCGAGGTCCTCGGCCGCCAGCCGGGCGCTGACCGGGACGTACCCCTCGCGGTTGACCAGGCCGCGCAGCGGCTCGGCCGCGTCGCGCCATGACGAGGCCTTCTCGGTGCGCACCTGGATGATCTCCAGATGCTCGCGCAGCACGCGCCGGTGTGGGTCCTCGGGTATCTCACTGTTCATCTGCTCTCGGGCCCGCTGTGCTCGGCGCCCGCCCTCCTTTGCGAAGTGACGACCAAGACGCGGAGGTTCCGGGCCCTCCATCCGGCGACGCCGGTGTCGCATAGCGTCAAGCTTCGCGCACTCCGCGTTTACGTGGGGCCGGAATCGGGGACAAAGCGCGGACGACTCTTCGATGAATCCGATGGAGCGTGACCCGGGGCCGGGACGACGCTAGTGTGCGCCTCGTGGAGCTCAAAGTCGCGACGCAATCCCACGCCGGTCAGGCCGTCATGGCCGTCTTCGGCGAAATCGACCTATATACCGCGCCCCGGCTGCAGGCGGAGTTCACCCGTCTGCTGGAGACCGGGCCCGACCGGGTGGTCATCGACATGTCCGGAGTGGAGTTCTGCGACTCCACCGGCATGAACGTGCTGCTGTCGGCGCTCAAGCGGCTGCGCGAGCGGGGCGGCACGCTGGAGGTGGCGGCGCCGAGACCAGCGGTACGCAAGATTCTCCAGGTCACCGGCCTGGACTCGGTGTTCACCGTGCACGACACGGTGCCCGCCGACCTGCTCACGGCCGAGCATCAGGGCTAGGCGCATGGGGGAGATGGCAGTACCCGAGCCGGACACCGCGGTGGTGATCCCGGCGAAGGACGAGGCCGACCGGATCGGCGCCACCGTGACCGCCGCCCTGAAGCTGCCCGGCGTGGATCTCGTGGTCGTGGTCGACGACGGCTCGTCCGACGAGACCGGCCGGGTGGCCAGGGCGGCGGGCGCCCGGGTCGTACGGCACAGCCGCAACCGGGGCAAGGCGGCGGCGATGGAGAGCGGCGCGGAGGCCGTGCGCCTCCTGGACGAGGACCATCCCCGGCACCTGCTGTTCCTCGACGCCGACCTGGGCGAGACGGCGGCGGCGGCCGTCCCGCTGATCGCGCCGGTGCGCGCGGGCGAGGCCGACATGACCATCGCGAAGTTCGCGACCAGGGTGAAGCTCGGCGGGCACGGCATCGTCGTACGGCTGGCCCGCGACGGCATCAAGCGGCTCACCGGCTGGGAGGCCACCCAGCCGCTCAACGGGCAGCGGTGCCTCACCCGGGCGGCGTTCGAGGCGGCCCGGCCGCTCGCCCACGGCTTCGGCGTCGAGACCGGCATGACCGTCGACCTGCTCAGGAAGGGCTTCCGGGTGATCGAGGCCGAGGTCGAGATGTCGCACCGGGCGACCGGCACCGACTGGCGCTCCCAGTTGCACAGGGCCAAGCAGCTCCGCGACGTCGGCCTGGCCCTCGCCGCCCGCGAGCCGGCTGTGGACCAGGCGCGCGCCGCCCTCCGCCCGCCGCGCCGCTGAGCCGCGCTGTCGAGCCGGGCTGTCGAGCCGGGCCACCTGGCGGCTTCGCCCACGTCGGCGGGCCGGTGTGGTGGAATTCTCGGGTGGATTCGAGGGGACGCGCACGGATCGCCGCCCGGCTGGCCCCGGCCGCCGGCGGCCTCTCGATCGTCCTCACGATCACGATCGGCGTCCTCGGGCCGTCCTCGATGGTGCCCTGGCTGCCCGGGCGGTCGTGGCAGCCCCCCTACTCGCTCGATCTCGCACCCGACGGCCATCTCGTCGTCGCGCTGGCCGCCGCGGCGCTCGTCCTCGGCACGGCCGGCCTGGCCGCCGGCCTCGCGTACGCCGACCGGATGCCGCGGGCGCGCACGCTGGTCGTCGCCGGGTGCGCCGCCGCCGCGGTCCTCGCGTTCCTGCCACCCTCCGGGTCGGCCGACCACCTCAACTACGCGGCCTACGGCCGGATGGCGGCCCTCGGCCACGACCCGTACGCGACCGTGCCCGCCGATCTGCCCGCCGATCCGGTCGTCGGCCGGGTGGAGGAGTGGACCAGGACGCCCAGCGTGTACGGCCCGGTCGCGACGGCCGTACAGGCGCTGGCGAGCCACGCCGGGGGCGATTCGGTCCGCCTGACCGTCTTCGTGATGGCCCTGGTCAACGCCGCCGCCTTCGTCGCCACCGGCCTGCTGCTCCACCGCGCCACCGCCGGCGATCCCGTACGGCAGCGCCGCGCGGCCCTGCTGTGGACGGCCAACCCGCTGATCGTCTACGAGCTCGTGGCCGGGATGCACCTCGACACCGTCGCGATCGCGTTCGTCGTGGCCGGGCTGGTCGCCCGCCGGGGCGTGCCGCTCGGTCTGGGCGTCGCGGTCAAGGCCACCGTGGGCGTGGTGGCGCTGGGCACGGCGTGGGAGCTGCGCAGGAGCCCCCGGCGGCTCGCCCTGGTCGCGGGCCTCGCCACGCTGACCGTGCTCGTGGCCTACCTGCTCGCCGGGCCCCACTCGCTCGACCAGCTGCTCAACGCCAGCAAGTCGGTCTCGCTCGCCACGCCGTGGAAGCTCGCCCAAAGGGCGCTGCAGGGGATGTTCGGACCCGGGGCCTACCGGGCGTGGATCCAGGCCGGGTCGCTGCTCCTGCTGGCCGCCCTCGCCGTCCTCCTCCTGCGCGGCCGTCCGGCGGCCGGCCGCGAGGGGCCGGTGGTGGCCCTGGCCGTCGCCGTGGCCTGGCTGTTCGCCACGCCGTACGCGCTGCCCTGGTATGACGGGCTGGGGTTCGCGCTGCTGGCCCTGGTCGCCTGGCCGGGCCTGGAGGCGTTCCTGGTCGCCCGGCTCGCTGTGCTCTCGCTCGCCTACCTGCCCGCGCGTCAGGCGGACCAGCCGGACGACCTGGGGTGGCTCGTCGACGTGGTCAGGGGATGGGCGGCGCCGTCGCTCCTGCTGGCGTTGACGATCGCGCTGCTGTGGTGGGCGGCGCGGTCTGGAGCGCGCGTACGGACGCCGCCAGCGTCAGCGGCACCGCGACCGTCAGGGCCATCGCCGGAATCGCGATCCCCGAGTCGTTGATCAGGAACCCGGTGAACGCCGCGGTCAGCGCGCCGAACAGCCCGGCCCGCAGCTCCGGCGCCCGCTCGTAGGCCAGGCTCAGGGCGGGCGCGCCCCACCGGGACGGCCGGGCCAGCACGAGGAACAGGAACGCCAGCGCGACCACCGACAGCAGCGTCAGCGGGAGATTGCCCAGCGTGTGGAGCATCGCCCCGAGCTTGCGCCCGACGACGGAGCCGCCCTCGCCGCCGATGATCTGCTGGACGAACGCCCCGAGGTGGGTCCGCCGGTCGGCGGGGCGCAGCCAGTCGGCCACCGCGATCAGCATGATGAGCGCGATCCCCGCCACGGCGATCAGCCCGAGCCGCAGGATCGACACCCGCCTGCCCGTGACCATCAGCACGCACACCGCCACGCCGAGGACGAACGACGGCACCCCGCCGAAGTCCGCGCCCCAGGTCGGCCAGCCGTCCCCGGCGATCGCGAGCAGGCCGTACGCCACGCAGACGGCCACGGCGAGCCTCGGCCGGCGGCGCAGCGCGCAGGCGACGGCCGCCAGGAGCAGGATCGTGCCCGTCGAGTAGACGGCGAAGGCCATGTTGCCGAAGCCGTAGAACCTGCCGCCGGTCACGGGCTCGTAGCCGGCCACCGCGTTCACCTGCAGCCGCGAGCCCGTCACCACGTCGGCGAGGAGCGCGAGCGAGCTGATCCCGGCGACCACGGCGGGCGGCCCCAGCACGTGGCGGCGCCACGGCCCGGCGTACGCGAGCCCGGCCACCAGGACGGCGAAACCCAGGATCGTGCCGAGCAGGGCGGGCATCGGGTGCGCGAAGCCCCACCACGGCACGAGCTGCGCCAGGAAGATCGACACCGGGAGCGCGCCGCTGACCGTCGCGACGACCCGCGTGGCCGTCAGCATCCGCCGGTGGCGCCTGATCACGAGCGCGGCCAGGCCGTAGAAGAGCAGTTGCGCGGCGACCAGCGTGATGAAGAACGGCTCCCTGACCTCCCTGAGCACCTGGCTCGCGAGATCGGCGTCGGCCAACTCGGCCACTGAGGGTGCACCGCCGCCCCCGGACCAGGGTCTGCCGACCGCGCCCTCGGGAGTGGGAAGGCCGAGCAGGTGCGTGACCGTCGTCGTGACGTCGGTGATCGTGACCAGCGCCCGCTGCCGGGTCGAGGCGGCGGTCAGCCACCCGTGCCCGTACGGCCCGCCGGCGGCGATCGCGACGTGCAGGTGGGCGATGGAACCCTCACCGCGGCCGGGGGAGTCGGACAGCCCCGCCACGAGCACGGCCGAACCGGCGGGCACCTTGGCGAGCACCTCGGCGACGGTCCGGTCGGCCGCGCTCACGGCCGCCCGCCGCGCCTGCCCGCGCCCGTCATTCACCCAGGCTTGCGTGATCTCCCCCGCCTCGGCGACCACGAGCGCGTACGGCGCGAGGTCGGGCAGCGCGGCGGGTGCCGCGGCGTACGTCGCGACCCTGCCGGACCCGTCGGCGGCGGCCAGGGCGGCCCCCGGTCCGATGGCCGCGATCTTCCCTCCGGCGGCGGTCACGGCGTCGGCGAGGAGCCCGAGCCGGGCCTTGAAGGGACCGGACTGCTGCACGGCGACCAGTTCGGACCAGTTCGGGATCGTCGCCGTGCCGCCGGCGCCGGTGACGGGCTCGGAAAGGGGCCCGCAGCCGGTGCCGGGGGCTCCCGCCCGCTGGCCCGCGGAGACCGTCAGCCAGCCGGCGGCCGGGCAGGTCACCGGCAGCCCCTCGGGAGGGACCGCCCTCGTGGACAGCGACGCGCTGGAGCCGCGGGCGGCCAGCCCCCACAGCGCGGGGGTCCGCCGCGGGTCGAGGTCGTCCCAGCGGAGGCCGGGCACCCCGATCACCACGACGCGGCCCGTCACCGCGGCGGCCTGTGGCGCGGCCGACGCGGGAGCGGCGGGCAGGACGAGGGCCGCCACGACGAGCGTCAGGATCGACGCGAAGATCCCCGCCGCGGCTCGGGCCGCCGGGCCCGGAGCCGGCGCTGATCCAGGTGGCACTGTCCCGCGCTCCCTCATGATCGATAACGGTGCGGACACGGTCCACGGTAGCCTGCCTGGTCATGACGACTGGCCGGATCGCCGGGGCCCGCCGGCCCGCCTGGGCGTGGGCGCTCGCCCTGGTGGCGCTGGCCGCTGCGGCGTCGCCGCTGATCGCCTACTGGCTGACCAACCCCGAGGACCAGCGTCTGGTGGACCTGGACGTCTACCGTACGGGCGGCTGGGCGCTGCTGCGGGGTCTGCCCGTCTACGACGTGATCACGCCGGCTCCCCAGTTGCTGCCGTTCACGTATCCGCCGGTGGCCGCGATGCTGGCGGTGCCGCTCGCCATGATGTCGTGGCCGGTCGCGCAGTGGGTGTGGACGGTCGCCATCGTCGCCGTCCTCGCCGTGACGGTCCGGCACGCCTTCCGGGCCTTCCTGGACGGGGTGCGCGGCGCCCTGGCCGCGCCGCTGCTGTTCGCCGTGCTGTGCGCCGCGTGCACCTATCTCATGCCGATCAGGGACCAGTTCAGGTTCGGCCAGGTGGACCTGTTCCTCCTGGCGTTGTGCCTGCTCGACTGCGTGGCGCGCAGGCCGTGGTGGCCGCGCGGGATGCTGATCGGTCTCGCCACGGCGGTGAAGCTCACCCCCGGCGTGTTCCTCGTCTACCTGGCGATCACCGCCCTGCCCGCCCGGGAGGGGGACGAAAGACAGCGCCGTGCCTTCTTCATGGCGGTGTTCACGGCGGCCCTGCTCACGCTGCTGCCGTTCCTGGTGATCTTCGACGACGCCCGGGACTTCTGGTTCGGGGCGCTGCTCGACTCCGAGCGCCTCGGCGCGAACGCCGCCACCACCAACCAGTCGTTGCGCGGCATGCTGCTCAGGCTCTACCTGCCCGGCTGGCTGACCACGGTGCTCTGGCTCGCCGCCGTCGCCGCGATCGGCTGGTACGGCTTCCGCCGCGCCCGGCGGGCGCACCTGGACGGCGACACGACGACCGCGGTGGCGCTCACCGGGCTGATGGCGGTGCTGCTGTCGCCGGTGGCCTGGATCCACCACATCGCCTGGGTCGTGGTCGTGCTCGCGGCCCTCGCGGGGTCCGGGCGCGACCCGGTCCGGCTGCTGGTCGCGGCCGGCGTGTGGCTCTACTACGTGCTGCCCATCCCGTGGTGGGGAGTGGCCCTCAAGGCGCTGGAGGTCCCCGTGCTCAGCCCGGTCGCGGGCAAGATCGTGCAGAACGCGTTCGGGCTCGGCGCCATCGGTCTCGTCTGGCTCCTCGGTTCCTGGCTGCCCCGGCGGCGGACCGCTGTCGCCGTTCCCGCTGCGGCCACTTGACCAATTCATTACGCTCGGTGCCGTGCTGGTTACCGTTGTGGAGATGGCCGGTGTCCTGGCGGGGGTGACCGGTGTGGCCGTCGGCCTGATCGCGCTGCGCGCCGCCCGCCGTTCCGTGGGGGTGTGCCTGGACGCCCTGGATCGGCGGGCCGCCGTCGAGGGCCCGGGGGACAGCAGGGCGATCCGCGACGTGGCGCTGTATCGGTATGACGCGCTCGACGAGATGACCGGCAGGCTGTCGTTCTCGCTCGCGCTCATCAACGGCTTCGGGGACGGCGTCGTGCTGACGTCGATCAACGGACGCACCGAGACCCGCACGTACGCCCGTGCCGTACGCGGGGGGAAGGGGCTGCAGCCGCTGTCGCCGGAGGAGGAGCACGCCGTGCGGGCCGCCAGGCTCGGCATCGGGCCGGAGGTCGAGCCGCAACGCCTCCCCCGCTGAGCCGGGCCGGCGGTTCACGGGCGAAAACAGGTCAGCGCAGGAGTGTCTTCGCATGCCTGCCACACCTACCTGCGGATACCCTTGGGGACATGTCGAAGCTCGCGTACCTGGGGCCTCAGGGCACCTTCTGTGAGGCGGCCCTGCGACTCCTGGAGCCGGACGCCGAGCGCCTGCCCTGCGCCAACGTCGGAGCCGCGCTCGACGCCGCCCGCGACGGCGAGGCGGACGGCGCGGTGGTCCCGCTGGAGAACTCGGTGGAGGGGGCGATCACGCAGACCCTCGACGAGCTGGCCGGGGGGAGGCCGCTCCACATCACCGGCGAGTGGCTGCTCCCGGTCGAGTTCTCCCTGCTGGTGCGGCCCGGCACCGAGCTGGGCCAGATCAAGCGGGTCATCACCCACCCGGCCGCCCACACCCAGTGCCGCGGGTTCATCGAGCGCGAGACGCCCGGCGCCGTGGTGATCGCCGCGTCGTCGACGGCCGCCGCCGCGCAGGAGGTCGCCTCTCCCGAGTCTCCGTACGACGCGGCGATCAGCCCGGCCATCGCCGGGGAGTACTACGGGCTCGACGCGATCGCCTCGAACATCGGCGACCGCTCCGACACCGTCACCCGGTTCATCAAGGTGAACCGCCCCGGGCGGCTGCCCGAGCCCACCGGCGCCGACCGCACGTCGCTCGTGGCCTTCCTGCGCGACGACCACCCGGGCGCCCTGCTGGAGATGCTGAGCGAGTTCGCGGTGCGCGGGGTCAACCTGACCCGCATCGAGTCGCGTCCCACCGGCGACGGCATCGGCCGCTACTTCTTCCACTTCGATTTCGAGGGGCACATCGCCGACGCCCGGGTCGGGGAGGCCGTCGCCGGGCTCCACCGGCTCTGCGACGACCTGCGTTTCCTCGGCAGCTATCCGCGGGCCGACCGGGTTCCGACGCAGATCAAGGAGGGTACGGCCGACGCGGACTTCGCCGAGGCCGCCGAATGGCTCGGAAAGATCCGCGCCGGTCTCGCTTGACGGGCGGGAGCCGCACCGGCTCCGGTAGCCTTTGAGCCGTGATTGACCTGCGAACCCTTCGTGAGGACCCTGACCGGCTCCGGGCGTCACAGCGCGTCCGCGGCGAGGACGACTCGGTCGTGGAGACCGTGCTGTCGCTCGACGAGCGCCGCCGTGCCGCGCTCAACGCCTTCGAGTCGCTGCGCGCCGAGCAGAAGAGCATCGGCAAGTCGGTGTCCCGCGCGTCCGGAGACGAGCGCCAGGCGCTGCTCGACCGCGCGAAGGAACTGGCCGCGCAGGTGAAGGCGGCCGAGACCGAGGCCGCCGCGCTGGCGAGCGAGCTCGACGAGCTGCTCATGACCGTGCCGAACATCGTCGAGGAGGGTGCGCCTCCCGGCGGCGAGGACGACTACGTGGTGCTGGAGGAGGTCGGCGAGAAGCCGGTCTTCGACTTCGAGCCACGTGACCACGTCGAGCTGGGCGAACTGCTCGGTGCGATCGACATCGAGCGCGGCGCGAAGGTCTCAGGCGCCCGGTTCTTCTTCCTGAGGGGCGTCGGCGCGCGGCTTCAGCTCGGGCTGCTCAACATGGCGATGCAGCAGGCGATCGAGGCGGGCTTCACGCCGATGATCACCCCTGTGCTCGTGAAGCCCGAGTCGATGCAGGGCACCGGATTCCACGTCGCCCACGACAAGGAGATCTACCGCCTGCCCGAGGACGACCTCTACCTGGTCGGCACCAGCGAGGTGCCGCTGGCGGCCTACCACTCCGACGAGATCCTCGACCGGGCGTCGCTGCCGATGCGGTACGCCGGCTGGTCGTCCTGCTTCCGGCGCGAGGCCGGGTCGTACGGCAAGGACACCCGGGGCATCATCCGGGTCCACCAGTTCGACAAGGTCGAGATGTTCTCCTACTGCCGTCCTGAGGACTCCCACGAGGAGCACCTGCGGCTGCTCGCCTGGGAGAAGGAGATGCTCGAGAAGGTGGAGCTGCCGTACCGCATCATCGATACGGCGGCGGGCGACCTCGGCACGTCGGCGGCCCGCAAGTACGACTGCGAGGCGTGGATTCCCTCGCAGGGCCGCTACCGCGAGCTCACCTCGACCTCCAACTGCACCGACTTCCAGGCCCGCCGCCTGAAGGTGCGCTACAAGGACGAGGACGGCAAGCCGCACCACGTGGCGACGCTCAACGGCACGCTCGCGACCACCCGCTGGATCGTGGCGATCCTGGAGAACCACCAGCAGGCCGACGGCTCGGTGGTCGTTCCCAAGGCGCTGCGGCCGTACGTGGGGCTCGACGTCCTGGAGCCGCTGTCCCGGTAGATCCACCGGCCCTGATCGAGGACCTCCGGCGTGGTGCCGCCCACCGCGTCCGGAGGTCTTCGTGTCTCACGGTGACGTTCTGTGGCGGGTTCCGGCCGCAGCGCCGGGTCGGCGCCGAATGCCTCAGATGTCCAACGAAAGCGCAATCTGCACCCTTGACGGCAGGGCCGGTCAGATGTGATGTAAATCTCTCGGTTCGGACGGCCTCCGAGAGCGCAGAAGGCCCGCGCGCGTGAAACTTTCATGCGCGCAGGCCTTCCGTGGGTCCGCCCCAACGCTTACGGCCGGACGCCCCCGGACATGCGAAAGGCGGGGCTCGCCACGGCGAACCCCGCCTTCGTCACGTCAGGTCAGAGACCACGGACGTTCGACGCCTGCGGACCCTTCGGACCGGCGATGACCTCGAACTCGACCCGCTGGCCGTCCTCCAGGTTGCGGTAGCCGCTGCCCGTGATGGCGGAGAAGTGCACGAACACGTCGGGCTCGCCGCCGTCCGGTGCGATGAAGCCGAAGCCCTTCTCAGCGTTGAACCACTTGACGGTTCCCTGAGCCATTACTGCTCTCCCTAAGGAAGTGAATCTTGGGGACCACACCTCGTGGACCCCGGGTGTGTCGCACAGCTCCCCGGGTGGCTCATACAGTCAAACTGGTTTTCGCTACGGGAACAGCTAATACAACGCCTTCACATCTAACACTATGTAGCCCGTTGGTGTTCCATGTCCGGGGGAGATTTCTCGCCCCGGGTGTGGCCGAGGGCATGGCACGGCCCATCTCGGTGCACACTGGAACCTGTCATGACCTGCCCCCGCCTCGTCGCCACGGACCTCGACGGCACCGCTCTGCGCACCGACGGAACAGTCTCTCCACGTACCGCCGCCGCCTTCGCCCGGGTGGAGGAGGCCGGCGGCACCCTCGTCTTCGTGACCGGGCGGCCGCCCCGGTGGATGCACACCGTCGCGGGAGCCGTACGGCACCACGGGCTCGCCATCTGCGCGAACGGCGCGCTCGTCTACGACCTCCACACCGAGGAGATCGTCGAGTCGCACCTGATCGACGCCGAGGTGCTCGAAGAGTGCGTCGCCCGGCTGCGGCGGCATGTGCCCGATCTCACGTTCTCGGTGGAGTACGAGGGGGGCTTCGCGCACGAGTCCGACTACGCGCTGGGGCGCTGGGACGCCCGGGAGCTGGCCTACGGGCGGATGGTGGCCATCGCGGCGCTGACCTCCCGGCCGTGCGCCAAGCTGCTCGCGCAGCATCCCTCGATGGACCCCGACGAGTTGCACCGCGGGGTGCTGGAGATCGTCGGCGACATCGTGACCCCGACCCACTCCAGCGGGCGGGCGCTGATCGAGATGAGCGCCTACGGTGTGACGAAGGCCACGGCGCTGGCGACGCTGGCGGAGGAGCGGGGGATCAAGCCCGCGGAGGTGGTCGCCTTCGGCGACATGCCGAACGACCTGCCGATGCTGACCTGGGCCGGCACGTCGTACGCCGTGGCGAACGCCCATCCCGACGTGCTGGCCGCCGTCGATCACGTGACGGCGGCCAACAACGACGACGGTGTGGCGGTCGTGCTCGAGACCCTGTTCTGAGTCGGCGGGTATCGGGGTTCTACAGGTACAGGTACGGGGGTTCTACAGGTAGGGACCGCCCGCGCGGTGGCCCTGGTCGTCCTGCGCGGCCTGGCCCATGCCGCCGGGGAGTGCGCGGCGCATCTGCTCCAGCTGGGCCCTGGCGGCCATCTGCTGGGCGAACAGCGTGGTCTGGATGCCGTGGAACAGGCCCTCCAGCCAGCCGACGAGCTGGGCGTGCGCGACCCTCAGCTCCGCGTCGCTCGGCGGGGTCTCGCTCTCGTCGCTGAACGGCAGGGACAGCCGTTCCAGCTCCTCCACCAGTTCGGGGGCCAGACCCTCTTCGAGCTCCTTGATGGAGCTCTGGTGGATGTCCTTGAGCCGCTTGCGGCTGGCGTCGTCGAGGGGAGCCGCCCGCACCTCCTCCAACAGCTGGCGGATCATGCTGCCGATCCGCATCACCTTGGCGGGCTGCTCCACCAGATCGGCGACGGACCGCTCCTCGTGCTCGCCCTTACCGTTGCCGCCGGAGACCGAAAGGCCCTGCGGCCCCACGACCACGATCTGCGGCGTGCTCTCGTCTGCGTTCATCGATCGCTTACAACTCCTGATTCGCCGGGGCACACCGTGCTCACCCCATCAACTTAACTCACCTGACCAGCAGGAGCTTTCCGATGTGTTCACCCTCTTCGAGGGTCTGGTGGGCACGGGCGGCCTGGTCGAGGGGGATCCGCTCGTGCACCACGGGCCGTACGGCTCCGGCGGTGACGAGCGGCCACACGTTGTCCACCACGCCCCGGCAGATCACGCCCTTGTCGTCCACCGGGCGGTTGCGCAGCCCGGTGGCGTGGATCGAGGCCCGCTTGGCGAGCAGCGTGCCGAGGTCGAGCTCGCCCTTCGCGCCGCCCTGCATGCCGATGACGACCAGACGGCCGCCGGTGGCGAGGGCGCGCAGGTTCCCGGGCAGGTACTTCGCGCCGATGATGTCGAGGATGACGTCGGCCCGGCCCTCGAACCGTTCGGCGAAGTCCTCCTCGCGGTAGTTCACGCCCTCGTCCGCGCCGAGCTCGCGGCAGCGCGCGAGCTTGTCCGCGGAGCCGGCCGTCACGAGCACGCGCGAGCCGTACGCCTTGGCGAGCTGGATGGCCATCGTGCCGATGCCGCTCGCGCCGCCGTGCACGAGCAGGGTCTCGCCCTTCCGCAGGCGGGCGGTCATGAAGACGTTCGACCACACCGTGCAGGCGACCTCGGGGAGACCGGCGGCCTCGTCCAGCGCGATGCCCTCCGGCGCCGGCATCACCTGCTGCCAGGGGACCGCCACGCGTTCGGCGTATCCGCCGCCGGCCAGCAGGGCGCAGACGCGGTCGCCGGGCGCGAGACGCGGGACGTTCTCGCCGACCTCGACGATCGTCCCGGAGCATTCGAGCCCGGGGATCTCGGAGGCCCCGGGCGGCGGCGGATAGAAGCCGCGGCGCTGGAGCAGGTCCGCCCGGTTGACGGCCGAGGCGGCGACCTCGATGACGACCTCACCTGCGCCGGGACGCGGGTCGGGCACTTCCTGCCAGGCCAAAACCTCAGGTCCGCCGGGTTCGGAAATCACGATCGCACGCATGTGACCTAAAGTAGCGTGGCGGAGAACTCGGCGGTTGCCCGCATTCACCGTATTACGTGGCGCTAATCTGCAATGTGTTTGCTACCCCATTAGCCCAGCCCGAGGGGGTACACGGTGGCGAGACATGATCGTGAGGATCCGCATTCTCTCGAGGACCAGCTGGCATGGCTTGACGCGATCAAGGAAATGCCCGACGAGGTGGAGATAGCGGTCAGCGCGGTCACCTCCGCCACGCTCGCCTCCCCACCGCCGCCGCCCGCCGACCCCGAGCCCGCCTCGCCGTACCCCGCCGACCCCTGGAGCCTCGTCCCGTCCGAGCCCGCGTCCGGCGGCCTGCTCCGCGGCGCGGCCGACAGCGCGACCGGTTCCGCGTACGGCGCCCCGGCGCCGGAGGACGCGCAGACTTCCGAGTCGTCGTCCACCGGTCCCGTCCGCGAGCCCCTCTTCGACGCCGGCTATTCGGAGCGTTTTGGGTATGAAAGCGGCGAAAAGTCCGGATTCGGGTCTGGGTATGGCAGCGACTCCGCCTACGGCGAGACGAACTTCGGCGACACGACGAACTTGAGCGACACGGCGGCCTTCGGCGATACGACGGCCTTCGTGACCAGGCCCGAGTCCTCGCCTTCCGAGAAGCGTGAGGACGCGCCGCCCGCCGAGTCGCCCATCGCGCTCGGCAGGGGTGAGGAGCCCACGACCTCGACCGGGCCGGTGAGCGCCCCGTCGTTCGGCTCGTCTTTCGGTTCCTCTTTCGAGGCGGCGACGGAGTCGTCCTTCGGCCAGGCACCGGACCGGTCTGCGGAGTCGTCCTTCCCGGGGTCTTTCGGCGCCTCTTCCGGCGCGGGACCGGAGTCCTCCGAGGGGGCCTCGGACGCCACGCAGGAGACGCCGGGCGACGACCAGGAGCCCGCGGAGGACGACGGCCGCCCCACCCCGCCGCCTGGCGTCCTGAGCGGTCCCTCGTCCTTCACCACCCCCCTGCTCGGCGGTGGCGCCTTCCCCGGCTCCCCGGCGGACACCGACGCCTACAAGAACATCGGCGCGTTCTCCGGCAGCGAGTCGGCCACGACCTTCGTCTCCCCGGCGTCCGGCGCGTCGTCCTCGGCGAAGGAACCGTTGCGGGGCTGGCTGGAGCCGGCCGTGCCGGTGCCGGCCGCCCAGCAGGAACCCGGTGTCCCCGCCGTCCCCGCCGAGCCGGAGGAGCCGCCCGCGCCACCGGAGATCCCGTCTCCGTTCGCGACCCCACGGGCCGAGGCCGCGCCGGACTTCACCGACGACCGTTTCACCGGCTCCCTGCGGGAGGACCTGGCCGCCGAGGAGCGAAAGCCGTACGAGCCGGGTCCGGTCGCGGCGCCGGCGCCCCCGCCTGCACCCGCACCCGCCCCTCAACCCGCACCCGAGCGCGCCTCTGCGCCGAGCCCCGCACCGGTCGAGGCGCCCGCCGTGGAACGGGACGCGGTGGCGGAGCGGGAGGCATACCAGCCCCCGCGCCGGCCGGCTCCCGTCTCCGCCTTCAGCTCGCCCGCGCGTACGACGGGGAAGTCGGCCGGGTCCAAGCCGACCGCCGACAGCCTCGATCCGGTCACCCTGCTGAGGGGGCGGCGGAACGCTCCCGCGACGGGCTGGCGGCGGCTGGTCTACAAGGCGTCCGCCGGGCTGATCAAGCCGGGCGAGGCCCCGGAGGTGCGGCGGCGCCGCGAACTCGTGCAGCGCGCCCGCACGCCCGTCGCCACCGGTCACCACCGGGTCGCCGTGCTGAGCCTCAAGGGCGGGGTGGGCAAGACCACGACGACCGTCGGCCTCGGCGCCACGCTCGCGCAGGTGCGCGGCGACCGTGTCATCGCGGTCGACGCCAACCCCGATCGTGGAACGCTCTCCGACAAGGTCGAGTTGGAGACCGCGGCCACCGTACGCGACCTGCTGAACGAGCGCGCGCAGATCAAGCGGTACGTGGACATCCGGGCCTTCACCTCGCAGACGACCTCGCGGCTGGAGATCCTGGCGTCGGACCGCGACCCCTCGGTGTCGGAGGCGTTCAGCGCCAAGGACTACCACGCGGTGGCGCAGGTGCTGGAGAACTTCTACTCCATCTGCATCACCGACTGCGGCACCGGCCTCCTGCACTCCGCCATGTCGGGCGTGCTCGGCATGGCCGACCAGATCGTGCTGGTCAGCTCGCCGTCCGTGGACGGCGCCCGGGCGGCCTCGGCCACGCTGGACTGGCTGGAGGCGCACCACTACGGCGACCTCGTCCGGGCCGCGACCGTGGTGCTCTGCAGCGTACGGCCCCGGTCGAAGTCCACCGTGGACCTCGACAAGCTGGAGGCGCACTTCGCCGCCCGCTGCCGCACCGTCGTCCGCGTGCCGTACGACGCCCACCTGGAGGAGGGCGCCGAGATCGACCTGGACCGCCTCCAGCAGGCCACCAGGGACGCCTACCTCCGACTGGCGGCCTCCGTGGGCGACGGCTTCGCCGGGCCACACGCGCTGGCCGAGCCCAGGTTCTCGGAGATCCCGGACCACCTGTAGGCGAGGATGATCTCTTTCGCGGTCGCGGTCACCTACGGGAGAGTGAGAGACTAGGCTGCTGCGTGGCGCTCCAGCATGGGGCGCCGGGGAGAGCTCGCCTAGTGGACGATGGCGGCGGTCTTGAAAACCGCTAGGCCGGGTGACCGGTCTCGTGGGTTCGAATCCCACGCTCTCCGCTCGACCAGCCAAAACGGCGTCTGACCAGCGGTTTCGCTCGGTTCAGACGCCGTCGCTCGTTCCGGCCATGCGCAGCCGTGAGCCACCCTGAGCAGCACATCGACGCCATGCCCGGCACGTTCGGCGACCTCGGGAGCCGCTACCCCAGCGTTAAGCCCCAGCGAGACGGCAGCGTGTCGGAGGTCGTACGGCCGGGCCGCCAAGCGGGGAGGCGACCTGTTCCGGGGTGAGGGCAGGGGTTCGCGCCTTCTGCCACGCCTCGCAGTACGTCCCGATGATCCGGTAGGAATTCCCGGTCAGGGTGAGCACCTCGGCATGGTGCACAAGCCTGTCGTTCGACGCCTGTTCCGTACGTCGAGGGCGGTGTGATCTCCCGTCAACGGCGGGAGTTGCCGGCCAAGGACAACCGACCCGGCGGTGACTGATCAACCCTGGGGGGTCGATTTGCCGGAACCGTAGAGGGGTCAGTACGGCGTCCGTTGACAAACACGACCGTCCCAGTGATCGACAAGCCGTTCTCCAGCGCCCGCCCATAGCGTCATTCGGAGCCTTCGCGCCGGGCGCGACTGCAAAGCCGACTCCAGGCATGCGAGCACCCCCGAGGAGAGATAGCGGTGAAGTCCGGGAGATGAAGAATGTAGGCGGGCGTCAGTGGAGCAGATGGCAGCGGGCGGTCACCGGGCTGGCAATCGGCGTTTTGGTTGTCGTCTCAGGGTTCGTGTGGCGGGCAGTGACGGCGACCGTGACCATAACCCCCTCCTGGACCTATGACATCGGCTACGGGACCTCCGCACCGGCGGTGGCCGACGGTGTGGTGTACGTCCTCGGCGGCGAGCTCGGCGAGGACAGGATGTACGCCCTGGACGCGGCGACCGGCAAGCAACGCTGGACCCGCAAACTTCCCAGAGTTCCTTCAGCAGTCGGCTATTCCGATCCTGTGGTGGCCGAGGGTGTCGTATACACCACCGATGACGGCAGGGTGTACGCCTTGGACGCGGCGACCGGCGAGCAACGCTGGACCTATGACACCCGTAACCGCGCCAGGGTCGACTTCGGCCCGGCGGTAACCGGCAACGCCGTGTACTTCAGCGATGGGACGGGCAGGGTGTACGCCCTGGACGCGGCCACCGGCAAACAACGCTGGACCCACAAAACCGGCCGCGGTGGCTTCAGACCGGTGGTGGCCGGGGATGTCGTGTACGTCGGCGACGAAGTGGGCAGGATGTACGCCCTGGATACGGCGACCGGCGAGCAACGCTGGACCTATGACACCCGTAACCGCGTCAGGGTCGACTTCGGCCCGTCGGTAACCGGCAACGCCGTGTACTTCAGCGATGGGACGGGCAGGGTGTACGCCCTGGACGCTGCGACCGGCAAACAACGCTGGACCCACCAAATCGGCTTCGGCCTCTACGTCCGTCCGGTGGTGGCCGACGGTGTCGTGTACGTCGGCAGTGCCAGGGTGTACGCCCTGGATGCGGCGACCGGCGAGCAACGCTGGATCTCCGAAACCAGCGGCC
This sequence comes from Microbispora sp. KK1-11, assembly GCF_006874435.1. Taxonomy (NCBI): domain Bacteria; kingdom Bacillati; phylum Actinomycetota; class Actinomycetes; order Streptosporangiales; family Streptosporangiaceae; genus Microbispora; species Microbispora sp. KK1-11. The sequence goes on from NZ_VIRJ01000027.1 coordinate 75,127, forward strand.
CCTACGTCAGTGTGACGCTGGCCGGCGGTGTCGTGTACGTCCGCAATATCGAGGGCGATATGTACGCCCTGGACGCGGCGACCGGCGAGCAACGCTGGACCTACGAGGTTTCCGATGGCGACTACTACCCCGATGATTCGGTGGTGGCCGACGGTGTGGTGTATCTCGACGATGACGGCGAGAACATCGTGCACGCCCTGGACGCGGCGACCGGCGAGCAACGCTGGACCTATGAAACCGGAAGCGAGATCTACAGGCCGGTGGTAGCCGACGGTGTCGTGTATATCTCCACCAGCAGCGACAAGGTACATGCCTTGAGAGCGGCGACGGGATAAGGCCGACCAGCCGTTTCTGCCCGCCAACCGGCGACATCTGCGACAGCGCCGCCGCACGATCTACAACCCCTCAAACAGCCGGCACACGCCCGCCGTTAGGCCCGGAGCACGGTCTCCACCCCCGGGCAGTTAGAAGTCAGCCAGATCGAAGAGCGGTGGAGCATGAGCCCGCCGCCGAGATATCGGCAGTTCCTCCTGTTCTCCAATGGTTGGGGCGTCGATGAGTACTCCCTCACCGGGAGCGGTGTGCCGTACATCGGCAACCAGCCAAAACGGCGTCTGATCAGCGGGGTCGCTCGGTTCAGACCCCGTTGATCGTTCACCCGTGCGCAGCCGTACGCCACCGTGGGTCACCGGCGGTCGCTGTCGGCTTCCTCGCCGTCTCGCCGGTCTCAAGCGCTTGAGCGGGCGAGTGGATCAGAGGCCAGGCGGCGGAGGGCCATGGCCGTTTGGATTGCCTGGCCGGCGAAGGGCTCAGGTCGTCTGCCGGACTCGATTGCTTCAGCGACGGCGAGAAGATCACCGGCGGGCATCAGCGGGGTGTGTACATCGCGAAGGTACAGCCGCCCGCTAGCAGAGGCAGATTCCACTATCTGCAAGTAGGGGATGCGTCGTCCGCTTGTGGCATCCAGACGCACGTACGCCGTGGACAGGCCGAAGCGCTTGGACTTCAGGGCCCCTTGGATGACGAGCACCGTGCCGAAGAGGTCGGCGCGAAAGCGCAATACCCGCACGCTCAGGTAGGTCATCGCGAACACGGGAACGAGGCCGATCGCCGCGACTCCTGCGAACAGGACCAGCGCGGACGAAGCCTCGCAGCCCAGATAGTTCCTTATTTCCTCCTGCCGGCGTGGCGGAGCATCCGGAATGTACTCGCAGAGGACCGGCCCATGTAAGGCTTCCTGAAATGTCGACGACTGCACGAGCGTGAGCGCGGATATGGCCAGGTAGAGAAGGATGAGAAGAGTGGTCGCCGGGATAGCGGTCTTGGCCAGGACGGACGGGCCTACGTGGAGCCGCAGAGAGGAAGTGGCCACCCGATCAAGGCTATAGATCTGGTGCTCTTGTGCCCAGACCTGGCTGGGCGACAGCAATGCAGGGCGCACCTTGGACGAGAAGCATTGTGCGGGGATGGGCGGAGCTTGAACTTCATCGCGTCGCAAAATGTGCTCTTGGTCGAGGCTGACAGCACGAGGATCAGAACTATGAAGGCGATCCCCAGGAGCTGACGTAGCGTCTGGGAATCGCCTTCCAGGGGACTATCAACCAAGCGCGTGGTCGATTCTCTCGTCGGAAATGTCTACGTCGCTGCCAAAGCAGTTGGCGTACACCTTGAGCTGCAATCCCGACTCCGCCCGCTCGGCCACGTCGGGTGCCGTCACTCCGGCATCGAGCCGGAGGCTCACCGTGGGTGGCCCAGGTCGTACGGGGGAGCCGCCAGCGGGGGAACGACCTCCTCGGGACGTTCGGAAGAGGCGCCGGTCATCGTGGGGCCGAACTCGCCGATGCGCTCGCGGAGAATGGTCACCAGCTCGGGTGGATCGGGAGGTTGTCCTCATCTCGCGACGCCGCGCCAGCGGATTCGCCCCCGTTGGCGCGTGCGGACCAGGCATGGATGCCCGGGAGGTGAGAGGTCCGGTGCCCCGTGGACGTGGCCGGGGATCGTCGTCCGATGCCGGTGAAAATCGGGTGACCGTTCCGCGTCGCTTGCCGGAAATCCGGTCTGGGCGATGAGTTTTGTCGGTGGTGGCTGTCAGGCTTGCCATGAACCACGAATTCTTGTGGGAACCGGGTTGGGACGCCAGCCAGGACCACGTCCGTTACCCGACAACCCCTGATCGAGGTGCCGTGTCCATCGCACAGCTTGATTCGCCCGCCGAACCCGCGACCGCCGTCTCAAAGCGCACCCCGCCCGTGATCCGGCTGCTGGTGCTCGCCACGTTCGTGGTCATCCTCAACGAGACGATCATGATCAACGCGATCCCGCGGCTGATGGGCGCTCTGCACATCACCGAGCAGACCGCGCAGTGGCTCTCGACCGCCTTCATGCTGACCATGGCCGCCGTCATCCCGACCACCGGATGGTTCCTGCAGAGGGTGTCCACCCGTCGCGCGTACGCCACGGCGATGGGTTTGTTCCTGTTCGGTACGGCGCTGGCCGCCGTCGCGCCGTCGTTCGAGGTGCTGCTGGGCGCCCGCATCATCCAGGCGTCCGGGACGGCCGTGATGATGCCGCTGCTGATGACCACGTTGATGCAGGTGGTGCCGGAGTCGGAACGGGGCCGCGTGATGGGCAACGTCAGCCTGGCCATCTCGGTCGCGCCCGCGATGGGGCCGACGGTCTCGGGTCTGATCCTTCAGTTCGGGTCCTGGCGGCTGCTGTTCGCCGTGGTGCTCCCCATCGCGGCGTTGATCACATGGCGCGGCCTGAAGCAGCTCGAGAACGTCGGAGAGACCGAGGTCAGCGCCATCGACTGGCTGAGCGTGGTGACGGCCGCCGCCGGCTTCGGCGGCCTGGTCTACGGGCTCAGCCGGTTCGAGGGCGGTGACGTCCGCGTTGCCGCCGCGATCGTGGCAGTGGGCCTGGCCGCCATCGTCGTCTTCGTCTTCCGCCAGCTGTCGTTGCAGAAGCGTGGCGTGCCGCTGATGGACCTGCGGACCCTGCGCCACCGCACCTACACGGTCACGCTCATCCTGATGTCGGTCGCCTTCATGGCGATGCTCGGCTCGATGATCCTGCTGCCGCTGTACCTGCAGAACATCCGCGAGCTCAGCCCTCTGGAGACCGGACTCCTCGTGATGCCGGGCGGTCTCGCGATGGGGTTGCTCGGTCCGGCAGTCGGCCGCCTGTTCGACCGGTTCGGCGGCCGGGTTCTGGTCATTCCCGGCGCGATCGGAATCGCGCTCGCGCTCGCCGGCCTCACCCAGGTCACCATGACCATGCCGTACTGGCAGCTCCTGGGTCTGCACGCGCTGTTGATGGTGAGTCTGGCCGCGACCTTCACCCCGGTGTTCACCCTCGGGCTCGGAGCGGTTCCCCCGCAGCTCTACTCCCACGGCAGCTCGATCCTGAGCACTCTGCAGCAGGTCGCCGCGGCCTTCGGCACCGCGCTCGTGATCACCGTGATGAGCGCGCGAGCCGAAACCCTGAAATCCGCGGGAGTCGCAGAGGTGCTCGCCAACCTCGACGGCATGCGGCTGGCCTTCATCATCGGCGCGGTGCTGTCATTGGCGGTGGTCGTCACGGCCGTGTTGCTCCCGGCCCGAGCCGCCAGCGCCGGCGAGACCGAGAAATTCGGCCACTGAAACCGGCGTGACGCCGGTGGAGTGGAACGCCTGGCGTTGACGTCGAGCGGGACGTCCACGCCATGCGTTGCCCGTTCGGTCGCATCGAGGGCTCGGCATTGCCCCAGAGGTTCTGGGTGCGATGCCGAGCCCTCGATCGTTATGAGCTTCCCCCGTTGCTCGTCCACCCTTCAGCGTCGACTCGGACAGTCCCCCGCCGCCACCCGGACCGCGGCCCGCGCACGCCGCCGTTCCGGTCAGCGCGCCAGTGAGATCGCCTGCGGGGCGCCCGTAACGATCCCGCACGCGGCCCGGGCGAAACGGCTGACACTGCGTGCAGTTGGCGGAGTAGTTCTCTTCTCTCCGCAGGGCGCCGCCTTCGTTAACTCGGAACAACCGCGTGAAACGGATTCCGAAAAAGGAGTGCGCGGTGATTGAGGCAGAAGTGCGCCGGCTCGCTGAGCACCCTGACCGGCCAGCTGTACGAGGCCGCCTCGCTCCGCGCTTCCGGCCGCTGACGCGGAAGACCCGTCCGTTCCGCGGGCGGGTCTGGTCATCCCGAGTGCGGCGAACGGGGCCGCCTCGTGGAGTGCGGCCCCGTGCCTGTCGGTACGGTCAGTCGCGACCCGCGCCCGGGCCGGACCGGTGCGGCGCCCCCGCGGCGAGTGCCAGGTCCTGCTGGAGCACGTAGTACTGCGACTTGGGCTGCAGGTTCCCGTCGTACAGCAGGGCGGCGCCCTCCTGCGGGTCGTCGAACCAGCCGGGGATCCAGGAGTACGTGTCGGCGAATCCCCACGGGGTGAACGAGATGCACTCGCGGACCGCCAGGCAGGCCTGCAGGGCGCGGGACCAGTAGCTCTCCTGGGCGTACCCGGCCAGCGGGTTGGTCGGGGTGTTCTCGTTCGGCGGGGCCTGCGTGAACGTGCGGACGTCCACCTCGGTCTCGGCCACCTTCAGGCCGAGATCCGCGAAGCGCTGCAGGTTGTTCTGCAGGTCCGGGAAGCCGTACTGGGTGTCCAGGTGGCCCTGGAAGCCGACGCCGTCGATGGGCACGCGCTGCGCCTTCAGGGACCGGACGAGGTCGTACACGGCGTTGCTCTTCGCCCCGGTGAACTCGAGGTTGTAGTCGTTGTAGAACAGCAGGGCCTTGGGGTCGGCCTCGTGCGCCCAGCGGAAGGCGTCGGCGATGTAGCCGAGCCCGCCCCACGCCTTGTACCAGATGGTCTGGCGGGGCTGCCCGTCGTCGTCGAACGCCTCGTTGACCACGTCCCACTGCCAGATGTCGCCCTTGAAGTGCTTCACCTGATCCTGGACGTGCTTCTTGAGCAGGGCCTTCAGCTCGTTGTTCGGCAGGGTGGTGGTGGAGCCGTCGGAGGAGAGCCAGGTGGGCAGCTGGCTGTGCCACACCAGTGTGTGACCGCGGACCAGCTGCTTGTTCTTCTTCGCGAAGGCGACCAGCCGGTCGGCGGCAGCCCAGTCGTACGTGCCGCGGGTGGGCTCCACCAGTTGCCACTTCATCACGTTCTCCGGAGTGACCGTGGAGAACTGCTCGGCCGTGATCCGGGTGTAGTCGGCGTTGCTGCCGAGTTCGTCCGTGTTCACGGCGGTGCCGATACGCAGACCGACCCGGTCGCCGAGGGCGCGCAGCGAGTCCGCCGGGTACTTGACGGCCTGGGACTGTGCGGGGGCGGCGCCGGGTTCGGCCGAGGCCGAGCCGGCGAGAGCCGCCCCGCCCAGCAGGACCGCGGCGCTCACGAGGCCGATGGACAGTGCGGGACGAAGCAAGGGAACTCCTCGGGGTGGGGGGAAACGGGGGGTGATGGGTGGTGCGATCAGGTCAGCCCCGGCGGGCGGGCAGCGACAGGTGCCACCTGTCCGATCGGAGCGCGGGGACGACGGTGTGGACGGCGTCGACGGCCTGGCTCCGGTCTCCGCCGCCGTCGTGCATCAGGACCACCGCGCCCGGCGTGATCCCTTCTCGCGGGCGGCGGATCAGCTCGGTGGTGCCCGGCGGCTTCCAGTCGCCGATGGCCAGGCGCCGGCCCAGCGCCTGCGTGCCGAGATCGGCCGCGGCGCCCAGCCCGCCGCTGCGGGTCGGGTCGGCGACCGTGGGGGTCGGGTCCTCCGCCAGGGCCGGGCGCGCCATGCCTCGCAGCAGACCTATCGCGGCCAGTGGAACTGCGAGAAGACGTGGCCCGCGTGGGCGCCGGCTTCGGTTGACCACGATGACTCCATCTTCAGACGACGGCGACGTCCGAAAGTTTCTGTGACATTACGAAAGTAATGCAGACCATAGGAACGCGCTTGTGGTACGTCAAGGGGTCGAAACCGCTCGTAAGTTCACGGGCGGTGTGGCGTCGGTGGCGCGGGACGCGAGAGCCGGCTTCCCTGCTGCCCTATATCTACGGGCAGCTCTTCCGAAACTTTTCGGCGATCGGAGGGAGGCGGCCACGGGATGTGGCCTGCCGGCGGGATCGGCGCGTCGTCGCGCCGGCCGGGGGGCCGGTCTCGCGGGTCCGAAGCCCGCGCTCTCCGCCCGGCCGGCGAAAACGGCGCCCGACCTGGGGCTTCAGCCCGGTCGGACGCCGGCGTCGAGGAGCGGGCCAGAGGCGCGCACGCGCCCTGCACGGGAAGGACGTGCGGGCACTGTGGGCCGGCCTGATCGCCCGCGCCGACCGGGGCGAGCTGCCGTTCCCCGGGGACCCGTCGGTCTCCCTGAACCGGACCTCCCTGCTGTCCCTGGTCTTCGGCGGCTTCTACGGGCCTGCCTGGTCGCAGCTCGCGGATGTGCTCGTCGCGCTGGACACCGGTGTCCAGCCCCCCGCGTCGCCGCCGGTCGAGCCACGCCGGCAGGACGATGAGGTGGTCGAGAATCCGGCGCAGGTGTTCTGCGAGGACTACTCCCTGCCGGTGCGCGACTTCCGTGAGTACGCCGCCCACCTGAACCGGGCGGCGAGGATCGCGCCGGACATGCGGATCAGCCCGCTGGCGATCGCGATGGTCGCCTCCTGCCTCGGTCAGCCCACGCCGATTCCCGACCCGCAGCATCAGCTTCGGGTCGCCCAGAACGCGCAGGTGTTGCTGGGCAACACGGTCCACGATCCGGCCACCCCCTACGTCTGGGCGGCGAGCACCGCCGGGCAGATCGGCCGCGCGGGTGTGTTGCTCACCTACGAGGGCTGGGGGCACCTGACCGATGACCCACCCGGGCGCGGACCGTACGGCCCGCGCCCGGGACGGGCCCCGGCCCGCCCGCCGTGACTAGACTCGGTGAGGTGACGTTCGATCTTCATGGGCGGACGAGGCGGCTGGAGCTGACCGACCAGGGTCTGCGGTCCTTCGAGGCCGTCGTGCTGGAGGCCACGCCGGACGGGATCGTCCTGGACCGATCGGCCTTCTACCCGGGCGGCGGAGGCCAGCCGCCGGACCACGGCGTGCTGCTGTGGCAGGGCGTCGAGACCCGCATCGAGGGCGTGCGCAAGGGAGACGACCTCTATCTCGTCCCGGTGGCGGACGACCCGATCCCGCCCGCCGGCACGGTCGTGCGGGCGGCGGTCGCCGACGAGCGCCGTTCCGCGCTCATGCGCACCCACTCGGGCCTGCACGTGCTGTGCGGCGTCGTGTTCCGCGACTACGGCGCCCTGGTCACCGGCGGGAACATGGAGCCGATGACCGCGCGGATGGACTTCAACCTCCCCGAGGTGCCGCCGGGCTTCAAGGAGGCGGTCGAGGACGCGTGCAACGCCGAGATCGCCGCAGACCGCCGGATCGACGTACGGGTGCTGCCCCGCGCGGAGGCCTTCGCGATCCCCGACATCATCCGCACCGCGACGAACCTCGTGCCTGAGGAGATCCCCGAGGTGCGGATCGTCGACATCGTGGGCCTGGACACCCAGGCCGACGGGGGCACGCACGTCGCCTCGACCAGGCAGATCGGCAGGATCAAGGTCGCCAAGATCGAGAGCAAGGGCCGCGGCTTCCGCCGCCTCCGCATCGCGATCTCCGACTGACCGCGCCGAACCCCGGCGGGACGATCAGAAGTCGATCCGCACGACGGCTCGCCTGAGGGTCGGCCTGCTCACCTCGGTGAACCCCGCGTCGAGGAAGACGTCGCGGCTGCCGACGTGGAGCTCGCCCCAGGTGATCTCGACGCCCGGCCGGGTGATCACCGGGTACGCCTCCAGGGCCCGGGCTCCCCGCCTGCGGGCGAAGTCGATCGTGGCGCGTGCGAGCGCGTACGTCACGCCACGCCGGCGGAAGCCCTTGCGGGTGACGAAGCAGGTCACGGCCCAGACGCTGTCGTCGGTCTCGTCCTCCTGCCGCCCCCTCCAGGGGACGCGGGTGCGGGCCAGCTGGGGGTAGGCCGTGCGGGGCTCGACCGCGCACCACCCGACCGGCTCGCCGTCCAGGTAGGCCACCAGACCACTGGTCGAGCGGGCTCCGGGGGTTTCGCAGCCGGTCTGCTCGCGCAGGCGCGCGGCACGCTCGGCGTCGGAGACCGAGCCCCACTGGTACGTGAAGATCTTGTAGCGCTGGCAATGGCAGTCGGTCGCGCCGAAGATCGCCTGTAGGTCGTCCCACGACGCCCGGTCGGCGGGGACGATGACGAGCCGATCGGCGGGAATCGGCTCGATGATGTCCTGCCTCATCCCGCCGGCTGGTCCTCTCCGACCAGGCCGTCGACGGACTCGCGGATGAGGTCGGCGTGCCCGGCGTGGCGGGCGTACTCCTCGATCATGTCGATCAGCAGGCGACGGAGGCTGGGCGACTCGCCGCGGGAGCCGGTGTACGCCGCGAGCCGTCCGAGGCCGCCCTCGGCCAGCGCCTGCCGTACGTTGGCCCGGGAGCGGGCCACCGCGTCCTGCCACAACGTCGTCAACTGCTCGGGAGTGTCGTCGGCGGCCGTACGCCACTCCCAGTCGGGGTCGGCGTCGAAGTCCACCGTGTCCCACGGCGGCGCCGGCGGTCGCCCGAACAGCTTCTGGGAGAACATGTCGTCCTCCACCAGGGCCAGGTGCTTGAGCAGCCCTCCCAGGGTCATGGACGACGCGGCGGTGGTCGCCCGCAGGCCGGCCGCGTCGAGCCCGCCGCACTTCCACGCGAAAATCCGGCGCTGACGGTCCAGCGAGCCCAGCAAGGTGTCGATCTCGTCGCCCGCGACCGGCGGCTCATAAAGGACGTTTTCGGTCATGGCGGACAGGCTACGGTGCATTCCGGACGATCCACTTCCGGAATATGACGGGTTGCCGAATGACGCACGACGAGAGCCCGACCGCGCGGGCGCTCCTTCTCCTCGAACTGATCCAGAGCAGCCCCGGCATCACTGCGGAACGGCTGGCCGGCCGGCTCGGCGTCTCCGAGCGGGCCGCCCGGCGTTACGTCGGCATCCTGCGTGAGGCCGGCATCCCGGTCGACTCCGAACGCGGTCCCTACGGGGGTTACCGCATCGGCCGGGGACTCCGGCTGCCTCCCCTGATGTTCACGCAGGCTGAGGCGCTCGGGCTGGTGATGGCCGTGCTGGACGGCCACCACGACTCGGCGGACCCGGCCGATCCCGTGGGCGGCGCGCTCGGCAAGATCCTGCGGGTGCTTCCCGAGGCGGTCGCCGGGCCGGCCGCGGCGGTGCGGAGCCTGAGCACGAGACACCCCGAGCCCGGGGCCAGGACTCCCCGCCCCGAGACCACCGCCGTCCTCGTCCAGGCCTGCGCCGGGCACCGCCGGCTGCGGCTCGGATATCGCATCCGCCCCGGAGACGAGCGGGTCATGGAGGTCGACCCGTGGGCCGTCGTCGTACGCCGAGGCCGGTGGTATCTCCTGTGCTGGTCGCACACGAGGGACGCCCGCCGGGTGCTGCGGGTGGACAAGGTGGCGGGCGTCGAGGTGCTCGACGTGCCGGCCGTCCCTCCGGCCGATCTCGATCCGGCGGAGATGCTGGAGGACCATCTGTCGGCAGGGTGGCGGCACGAGGTGGAGGTCGTCGTCGACGCGCCCGCCGAGGCCGTGGCCGAGTGGATCCCGCGCAGCCTCGGCCGCCGTGAGCCGATCGACGCGACCACCACGCGCCTGGTGGGCAGCACGGACGAGCCGGACTGGTACGTCCGGCAGCTCACGGCGATCCGGGCGCCCTTCCGCATCGTCGGGTCACGCGAACTGCGGGAGGCCGCCGAAGCCCTCGGACGGCGCCTCCTCCAGGCCGGATCCTGAAGCGCCGGATCCTGAAGCGCCGGATCCTGAAGCGCCGGGTCCTGGTTCCCGGATCAGGCGCGGAGCCGGGTGAGACCGCAAGGTCTCCGCAGGGGACTGAGGTGCCACACCACCGCTGACTCAGCTTCAGGCGGAGCAGGTGGCCCAGAGTTCGGCCCAGTTCTCGGCCATGAAGTCGTCGTTCTGATACCAGACCGAGTGCGAGTGCTCCTCGGGGTAGACCGCGGTGACGCTGACTTTGGCGGGGTGCCGCTCGTCGGCATCGGTGAGGCGCGGGTGGGTGGGCGGGCAGGCCACCGTGAGCAGAGCGTCGCCGCCCGGGGGCATCTTCGTGCTCTGCATGAACTCGAAGCCGGTCATGGGCTCGTGCCGCACATTCGAGCAGACCACTTCGATCTTCACGGAGACGCGCAACCCGTGCGGGTCCGACGTCGACTGCGAGTTGCTGAACGACACCTTCACCTGACGTCCGTTCACGGTGATGCCCTTGTAGTCCAGCAAAGGCCCGTCGTACGTGTCCTGGATGATGGACGAGGTCCGGGTCGTCACCGGGTACGGCTTCGTCGACGGGCAGTTCACCGAGACGTAGGCCGAGATGCCCGGCCCGACGGAGGTCGAGTTCGTCATGACCACCGTCTCCTCGGCGAACGCCGGGGCGAGGGGAATTGTGAGCGCGGCGGCGGCCATCGCCGCGATCGCGCCCGTTCGCGTGAGCTTGCGCATGTATGCCTCTCCTTGTTCGTCAGGCTTGTCCTTGCGCCGACGACGCTAGAGAGACGGTCTTGCCGCGATCTTGCGCATGTCGTGTGGAGCGCTTGACGGGCGCTTGCGGCGGATGTTTCAGGTCGCCATGACGATGGTGGGCAGGAGACTGTCCCGCCGGGCAGCGATGGACCGCGAAGGGGGCACGGCTATCGGATGGAGCCGGTGACGAGCTTGTCGAACTCGCGGTCCGGCAGCGTCCTGTTGAGTTCGAGCAGCTTGTCGGCCATCCAGCCGACGACGTAGCGGGTCTCGGGCTTATCGGCTTCGACGGCCTCGCGGATGGCCGCGGCCACGACGCCGGGATCGGAGGCCTGGCTGTCCACGCCGAGTTGGGTCTCGCTCCGCCTGGCCATGGCCTCGGCCATCGCCCCATAGGCGGTCGCACCGGAGATCTCCCGCAGGTCCTGCGCGGTGTGATCCTCGAACCCGGTCTTGATGATCCCGGGCTGAATGACGACGACCTCGATGCCGAACGGCTCGACCTCCATGCGCAACGAGTCGGAGTACGCCTCCAGGGCGTGTTTCGTGGCGTAGTACCAGGAGCCCAGCGGCAACGCGATCTCGCCGCCGATCGACGACACGTTGACGATCGTGCCGGACTTCCGCTCGCGCATGTGCGGCAGGACGAGCTGGATCAGCCTGGCCGGTGCGAAGAGGTTCACCTCGAACTGGTCGCGCGCCAGCTCCAGGGGGACGTCTTCGGCCGCGCCGTGCACCACGGTGCCGGCGTTGTTGACCAGAACGTCGATCCGGCCCTGCTCCTCGACGACGGTGCGGACGACCCGCTCCAGATCAGCGGGGTCGCGGGCGTCCATCGGGTGCACGTGCCCGCCGGCGTCGCGGATGACGTCCATGTTCCGCACCCGCCTGGCCGCGCCGTACACGATGTGGCCCGCGCGCAGGAGTTCCAGCGCGGTGGCCTTGCCGATGCCGGACGAGGCCCCGGTGACGAGTACGACCTTCATGATCAAACCTCCGATGGGGACTCCGTGGGCCGGCACGCCGGCACAGGCGTCACGCCGTTCACGGCTGGGGAGAGCCTACGAAGGCGTTTCGTCCCACGGCAACGAACTCCTCGTATAAGCCCAGTTCGACGGCGTTCGGTTGGTGCAAAGAGCTGTCGCAGAACGCACCGTGTGCTCCGTCGTGTTGCATCCGGCCAGCGCCGATTGGGACGATCCGACGAAGGACGAGGAGGACCGGATGCCCGCACGGAGCCGCCTGAGCTTCGACGACCGCCGCCGCATCGCCGAAGGGCTGAGGGACGGGCTGACCTACGCGGAGATCGCCCGGCGGCTGGGGCGGCCCAGGTCCACCGTCAGCCGCGAGATCTCCCGCAACGGCGGCCCGCACGGCTATCGGGCCCACCACGCCCAGCAGGCGACGAACTGGCGCGCCCGTCGTCGCCGGCAGGTCCCGCCGCCCGAACTCCCGGACACGTACGGCGACCGGGACGCCCGCACGGTCCAGGAGTTCACCGAGGACTTCACCGAGATGATGATCCGGACAGGCATGTCGCCGCTGACGGCCAGGGTGTTCGCCGCGCTGTTCGTCAGCGACGGCGCCAGCCTGACCGCCGCGGAACTGGTCCAACGCCTCCACGTGAGCCCGGCGTCGATCTCCAAGGCCATCCGCTGGCTTGAGCAGCGCGGCCTGGTCGGCCGTGAACGCGAGGTCCGGCGCGAGCGTTACGCCGTCGCCGTCGACGTGTGGTATCGCACCTGGTCGGAGAGTGCCAGGTCGATGACACTGTGGGCGGACACCACACGGCGTGGGGCGGACGTCTTCGGCACCGGCACGCCGGTGGGCCGGCGGCTGCACACGACCAGCCGGTTCTTCGAGCTCCTCAGCCGTGACATGGCGCAGGCCGCCGAGCACTGGCGGCAGACCCTCTCCCTCCAGCGCCTTTCCTAGAGACCGATCGGAGCCGGCTGAGCGGGCGCGAACTCAGCGGAGGCCGGCGAACAGGTCGTCTTCCTTGTCCGGGGCGGTCACCCGGGACGTCGTCCGGATGAAGTACTCGCGCGAGAAGGCCTGGTGCTGGGCCTCCGGCGGCATCCTCAGGAAGGGGATGTTCTCGCCCTGGCTCGCGTGGGCCGCCAGCGCCTTCAGCTTGTTCTCCACGTACGGCGAGACGTCCACGACGCTGGTGATGAGCTCGTCGGGCGTGCCGAAGTCATCGGGGAGCTCGAAGTCGTCCGGCGCCATGCCGTTCGCCCGCATGAACTCGAACATCTGCCGGATGCCCTCGCGCGGCACGGCGGTGTAGTAGAACTTGTCCGGGATGCCGGTCTTCTCGGCCGCCGCGACCGCGATGCGGTGGGCCTGGATGTGGTCGGGGTGCCCGTAGTTGCCGTTCTCGTCGTACGTGACGATCACCTGAGGGCGGTAGCGCTCCATCAGCGCGGCGAGCCTGGCGGCGGCCGTCTCGACCGCGACGTTCGCGAACGCGTCGGGGTGGCCGTTGCCGTCCCAGCCGTCCATGCCGGAGTCGCGGTAGCCCAGCAGCTCCAGGTGATCGATGCCGAGGTGGGCGACCGACTCGCGCAACTCGGCCAGCCGCCGCTCGGCGACCGCGGCGTCGTCGTGGCCGGGCTCGCCCGGCTTCACCCCGCCCGGGCCGTCGCCCTGCTCGCCGTTGGTGCACGTCACCAGGACCGTACGGATCCCTTCGGCGGTGTACTTGGCAAGGATCCCGCCGGTGCCGATCACCTCGTCGTCGGGGTGCGCGTGCACGGCCATCAGGGTGAGCTCTCGGTCCATTCCGTCCCCCGGAGTGTCGTTTACCGTCACCTGGACGACCCTATATCGCCCGTTGATCGTCGCGCGGGCGCGCGTCGTTTGAGGCGGCCCGGCCCGGTTAAGCGATCGCTATGGGGATTTATCGCGACATGGCGGCGGGAGCGGTCGCGGGAGCGGCCGGGACGACCGTGCTCAACACGATCACCTATCTGGACATGGCGGTGCGCGGCCGACCGGCGAGCTCGCTGCCGGAGCAGGCCGCCGGCGCGGTCAGCGAGCGGCTCCACGTCGGCCTCGGCGAGGAGGAGGACGCCCGCAGCAACCGGGAGCAGGGGCTCGGGCCGATGCTCGGCATCCTGACTGGCGTCGGTGTGGGCCTGGCCTACGGCCTGTTCCGCCACGCCGTACGGCGGAGGGTCAGCCTCCCGGCCGCGGCGACCGGGGTGGGCGTGGCCGCGGCGGTCGCGGGCAGCGCGCCGATGACCGCGCTCGGGCTGACCGACCCGCGTGAGTGGGGCGTGAGCGGCTGGATGGCCGACCTGGTCCCCCACCTCGGGTACGGCCTCGCCACGGTCGCCGCGTTCGAACTGACCAGGAATCACCGTTAAGAGGCGGTGCGGGGGGCCGGGTTCATGCGGCCCACCACCAGCCACCAGAAGAGCACCTGCAGCAGGGCGAGCGCCACGGCGAAGGGCGGCAGCGTCCAGACCCCGACGCCCTGCGCGATCGCCCCGGCCAGCCACGGGAACACCGCCCCGCCGACCACCGACACCCCGTTCAGCAGCCCGATCGCCGTGGGCACCAGCCGGGTCACGGTGAGCCGCGGCGCGACGGCCATCGTCGTGGGGAAGATCGGCCCGAGCCAGAAGCCGAGCAGCACGAAGCTCACGCTGGCCACCACGCCGCCCGGCGCGATCCACGCCAGAACCGAGCTGACGGTGATGCCGGCCAGGCAGACGAACGTCATCCCGGTCGCTGTCATGCCGAGCCTGGTGGCCGCCGGGCTGATCAGGAAGCGCCCGAGGGCGAGCCCGAGCCAGTAGCCGGAGACGGTGTATCCGGCCAGCAGGCTCCCCTGCCCGTGCTCGTCCACCAGGAAGGTGAACCCCCAGTTGCCCACGCTGATCTCCAGGCCGACGTACACGGCCAGGAACACCGCGCCAAGCAGGACGGCGGGCTGCCGCGACGCGGTGGCCAGCAGGCCCGGACGCTCCGCCTGCTCCTCGGCCGACGCGGGCGGCGGGGCCTCGCGGGCGGGCAGGGTCAGATGGAAGCCGACCAGCAGCGGCAGGCACACCAGGGCCAGGACCAGCCACACGGCCGTCCACGGCAGAAAGGTCAGGATCCAGGTGGCCAGCAGCGGCCCGAGCAGCGCGCCGACGCCGAAGAACGCGTGCAGGCGGTTGAGCAGCGTCGTCGCCCCGGGCAGGTCGGTGAGGTAGGCGTTCAGCACCGATTCGAGGATCCCGGTGCCATACCCGGCCAGGATCTGGACCGCCACGAAGGCCAGGAACGGCGGGCGTATGGACGAGTAGAGGCCGGCCAGCACGAACGTGCCGCCGCCGAGGATGAGCGAGGCCCGGATCCCGAAGCGGTGGATCAGCAGGCCGGCGGTCGATCCGGCCAGCATGAATCCGGCGGAGAAGGTGAAGAACTGCGTGCCGACCGTGGCCTTGTCGAGGCCGTAGTCGTCGATCTGCGCCGGCAGCAGCACCCCGCCCACGCCGGCGCTCAGACCGACGAGGATGAAGGTGACGTAGGAGAGGACGACCGGCGCCCACAGTCCACGCCGCAGTGCGGACACCTGACCTCCCGCGGTACGAGCAGCCTTCGGCCACCCGGCATGCGGGATCGGCCGTATCCGTGATCAACGGTGATCCCGTTTTCCGGCGTCATGGTACTTGGTGTGCCTGTTGCTCCCATAGGGGGTTATCGGGGGTTATTGTCGGCATGTGACGGATCATGGGGTGGTGCAGGCCAACGGCGTCGGGATCGCGTACCGGACGTACGGCCCGGACGACGCCTCGCCGCTGATCCTGCTGCACGGCCTGGGCGAGGGCATGGCCGGCTGGGACGGCGTGGCCGGGGCGCTGGCCGCCGACCGGCACGCGTACGCCCTGGACCTGCGTGGCCACGGTGCCAGCGACTGGCCGGGGGACTACGGCCTGGAACTCATGCGCGACGACGTCCTCGCCTTCCTCGACGCGCTGTCGCTCGACCCGGTGGACGTGATCGGGCACTCGATGGGCGGCGTCGTGGCCTACCTGCTCGCCGCCGAGCGGCCGGGCCGGGTGCGGACGCTGGTCCTTGAGGACGTGCCGCTCCCGGTGCCGCGCGACCCGCCCCCGCTCGTACGGCCGGAGGGACCGCTGTCGTTCGACTGGGCCATGGTGGAGGCGGTCAGGCCGGAGATCGACCACCCCGACCCGGCCTGGCTCGGGCGGCTGGGCCGGATCACCGCCCGCACGCTCGTGATCGGCGGCGGGCCGGACAGCCACATCCCCCAGGACCGGGTCGCCGAGATGGCCCGGCGCATCCCCGGCGCCGCGCACGTCACGATCCCGGCCGGGCACCTGGTGCACGAGAACGCCCCCGACGCCTTCGTCCGCGAGGTCGCGGCCTTCCTCGCCTAGAGCGTGGGCGGCAGCGAGAAGACGGCGAACAGGGCGGGGTCGCCGAACACGACGTTCCGCGCGATGCCGTCCTCGGCGATCGTGAGCACCTGGAGCGAGTGCGCCCGGAAGACGCCGTCGCCGCCGTCCAGGTAGGCCGCGAGCGCCGGCTGCCCGTTGGCGCGCGTGGGGACCATCCGCCAGGGGCCCCGGGTGGCGCAGACCCAGCGGATGAAGCGGCCGAACGCCTCCCGCCCGGAGAACCACGACAGGTACGGCGGCATCTCCAGGACGGCGTCCTCACGCAGCAGCCGCTCCAGGGCCTCGACGTCGGCCTTCTCGAACGCCGCGACATACCGGTCGAGCAGGTCGCGGCAGGCCGGGTCGTCCGGCTCGGTCAGGTCGTCCTCGGCCGGAGTCACCCGGGCGAGCTGGGCGCGGGCGCGCTGCAGGGCGCTGTTGACCGCGGCGACCGAGGTCTCCAGCAGATCGGCGACCTCGCTCGCCCGCCAGGCCAGCACCTCGCGCAGGATGAGCACCGCCCGCTGCCGCGGCGGCAGATGCTGAAGGGCCGCCACGAACGCCAGCCTGATCCCGCCCCGCGACGCGACGATCGCGGCGGGGTCCACCAGCACGTCGGGGACGGGCTCCAGCCAGGTCACCTCCGGCAGCCGCCGTTGCGGTCCCGCGTCCGGGTCGTCGCTCGGCCCGGTGAGACCGGAGGGCAGGGCCCTGCGCCCGCGCTGTTCGAGTGCCGTGAGGCAGGCGTTCGTCGCGATGCGGTAGAGCCAGGTGCGTGGGGAGGCCCGCCGCTCGTCGTAGCCGCCGGACGCCCGCCACGCCCGCAGCATGACCTCCTGCAGCAGGTCCTCCGCGTCGTGCACCGAGCCGAGCATCCGGTAGCAGTGCGTCATCAGCTCACGCCGGTAGGGCCCGGTGATCCGCTCGAACTCCTCGTCACTCCACATGCGCTCTCCCGCGTCGCGTCGCCGTCACCCGTATCTACCGCCGCGCTCGGCGGAACTCATCGATGAGTTCTCCGCCCGGCGCCGGTACGTACCGGCGAACCCTCTGCGGAAGGACAAAGAGTGACAATCAGCCATACCGTCCGCTCCGCCCCGGCCCGTGCCGGGCGGCCCTGGCCCATGCTGGCGGTGCTGCTCGCCGGCCAGTTCATGGGGCTGCTGGACCTCTACATCGTCAACGTGGCGATCCCCAGGATCGGCGCCGACCTGGGGGCGTCCGGGGCCGCCCTGCAACTGGTCGTCGGCGGCTACATCATCGCGTACGCGACCCTGCTGATCACCGGCGCCCGGCTCGGCGAGCTGTACGGCAGACGCCGCATGTACATGATCGGGGTCACCGGCTTCACCGCCGGATCACTGCTGTGCGGGCTCGCGCCGGACGCCGGGACGCTGATCGCCTTCAGGTTCGTCCAGGGGGCCGCGGCGGCCGTCATGGTCCCGCAGATCATGAGCGTGATCCAGACCCGGTTCACCGGCAGAGCCAGGGCCACCGCCCTGAGTGCGTACACCGCGGTGCTCTCCGCCGGTTCTGTCGTCGGGCTGGCGCTGGGCGGGGTGCTGGTCGGCGCCGACGTGGCCGGCACCGGCTGGCGGCCGGTGTTCCTCGTGAACGTCCCCGTGGGCGTCCTGCTGACGCTCGCGGTGCCCCGGCTGGTGCCGCCGGACGCACCGTCGGGTCGGCCGCGCGGCTCGCGCCGGCTCGACCTGCGGGGCCTCGCGCTCGCGCTGCCCGCCACGCTGCTGGTCGTGCTCCCGCTCGTGCTGGGCAGGGAGGCCGGCTGGCCCATGTGGACGTACGCCTCGATCGCCGCGGGGGCTGGGCTCGCCGTCGTGTTCGTCGTGACGCAGCGCCGTACGGCGGCCCGGGGCGGCGACCCGCTCCTGAACCTGGACGTGCTGCGCGCGACCGGCATGCCCTCGGGCCTGACGACGCTGATGGCGCTGATGGTCGCCTACGGCGGGTTCCTGTTCACCTTCGCCGTGCACCTGCAGGGCGTCCTCGGGGAGAGCCCGCTGCGTGCCGGGCTCACGTTCCTGCCCATGGCGGCGGCGTTCGGGCTGGGCAGCTTCTACTGGCGCAGGCTGCCGGGCCGGATCCACCACCTGCTGCCACCGGCCGGGCTGGCGCTCAGCGTCCTCGGCACGGCGGGCCTGGCCGCCTCGGCGACCGGTGGCCCGGTGATGTGGGCCGCGCTGGTGGTGTACGGCGCGGGGCTGGGCGTCTCGACCAGCCTGCTCACCCACGCCCTGGTCCACGTGCCGCCCGCCCGCGCCGCCGACGCGAGCGGCCTGCTCACGACGACCATGCAGTTCGGCCAGCTCAGCGGTGTGGCGGTGTTCGGCGCGGTGTTCCTCGCCCTGGCCGACCCGCCGCGGCCGGAGGCCATGGGCGCGACCGCCTGGTGGCTGGCGCTGGCCGCGGCGGCCGGCGCGGCGAGCGCGGTCGCCCTGGCCCGCGCCGCACGCCCCCGGCCCGCGTGACCTCTCGATGCTGCACGCCGAGCGGACCCCGGGCTCACCGGGGTCCCAGGTGCCTCACTCCTCCGGGATCGCCGCGAGGTTGAGCACCTCATCAAAGGTGTCGTCCACGACTCCAGGGACGCCGCAGGTGCTTCGCACGTTGCATCCGGCGGTGTTGCGCCTCCTGCGGACGGCCTTTGCCATGGCGGCGTTACCGTGGGGGTACGCCCTTGGGGAGTGATCCGCCATGCCTGACGGCCGACAGCTCGCGGACCGCGTGCTGGACGCGGTGAACGCTCATGACCCGGACCGGCTGTCGACGTGCTACGACCGGTACGCCGTCCTGGCCACTCCGTTGGGTGTGTACGAGGGGCGCGAGCAGATCGTCCGATACTGGGAGAGCATGTTCAAGGGCTTCGCCGACCTGACCATGACGGTCTGGAACAGGCTGGAGTGCGCCGACCCCGGCTTCAGCGAGTGGACGATGACGGGCACGCACACCGGGTCCTTCACGCTGCCGGACGGCGATCTCGCGGGCGCGAGCGGCCGGCGGATCACCGTACGCGGCTGCGGGGCGTGTCACGCGAGGAACGGCCTCGTGGTCGCCCACCGGGACTATTTCGACCTGCTGGAGCTGTATTCCCAGCTCGGCTTCTCCCTCGTCCCTGGCTAGCTAACCGCCCCCCGCTTTCGGGTGATTTGTGGTGGTTTACGTAGCCTGAAAGCCTGGGAGAGGGGAGGCGTCATGCCCGATCCAGCGGACGCGACCGTGTTCTTCGTGGGAAACGCCACCATGATCATCCGTTCTCACGGGTTCACTGTGCTGACGGATCCGAACTTCCTGCACCAGGGGCAGCGAGCCCATCTCGGCTGGGGGGTGAGCACTCGCCGCCGCACCGAGCCGGCGATGGAGATCGGGCAGCTTCCGCCACTGGACCTCGTCGTGCTGTCGCACATGCACGGCGACCACTGGGACAGGATCGCCAGGAACGGTCTCGACAAGGATCTGCCGATCGTCACCACCCGGCACGCGGCGGCCCGGCTGCGCCGTCAGGGATTCGACCACGCCGTCGGCCTGGAATCCTGGGAGTACCACCACGAGCGCCACGGAGACGGCACGCTGACGGTGACCGCCACACCCGCCCGGCACGCGCCGGGGCCGGCGAACGCGCTGATGCCGCCGGTGATGGGGAGCGTGCTCGACTTCGCCCACGCCGGCGAGGTGGACCTGCGCCTGCACATCAGCGGCGACACGATCATGGACGAGTGCCTGTCGGAGATCCCGCGCCGCTTCCCCGACATCGACGTCGGCATCGTGCACCTCGGCGGCACGCGGATCCTCGGCGTCACGGTGACCATGGACGGCGCCCAGGGGGTGGAGTGGCTCAGGCTGATACAGCCGGAGTCGGCCCTGCCCGTCCACTACGACGACTACGAGGCGTTCGCCTCCCCGCTCAAGGACTTCCAGCAGCACGTCCGGCGCTCGGGGCTGTCGCACCTGGTCCACTACCTCATGCGCGGCGAGACCTACCGCCTGCCCGTACGGCAGGCCGGCGTACGCCCGCACCGTCCGGTCATCGGGCCCGGCTGACAGGTTCGAGTCAGGGCCTATTGACAGCCCGCGCGGTGAGGGTGTTGCATCTTAATTCAAGCTCTAAAGCTTGACCGAAGCGCTGGACACGCCGGCGCGCGCCCCCGCAGTACGGCGACGGCGCGGGCCGGAGATCCTGCTGGCATCCCCCCACCAACCGGAGATCTCCATGCGCAAACCCCGGCTCCTCATCATGGCCGCGGCCATGGTCGTCACCCTCGGCGGCAGCCTGCTCGCCGGCACGGGCGCCGACCGGGCCGAGGCCGCCATCGGCCCCGTCACCTGGTCGGACGAGTTCAACGCCGCGGCGGGAACGCCCGTCGACGGCTCCAAGTGGAAGTTCGACGTCGGCGGCGGCGGCTGGGGCAACAACGAGCTGGAGTACTACACCAACTCGACCCGCAACGTGTACCACGACGGACAGGGACACCTCGCGATCACCGCCCGCAAGGAGAACCCGTCCAACTACCAGTGCCACTACGGCACCTGCCAGTACACCTCCGGCCGCATCCTGACCGCCGACAAGTTCAGCCAGGCGTACGGCCGCTTCGAGGCGAGCATCAAGATTCCGAAGGGCCAGGGCATCTGGCCGGCGTTCTGGATGCTCGGCGGCGGCAACTGGCCGAACACCGGCGAGATCGACATCATGGAGAACGTCGGCAATACGCCCAACACCGTCTACGGCACCGTGCACGGCCCCGGCTACTCCGGCGGCAGCGGCGTCGGCGGCAACCGGACGATCGGCGCGCCGCTCGGCGACGCCTTCCACACCTACCGCGTCGACTGGTCGCCCAACCTCATCGTCTGGTACCTGGACGGCTCGGAGTACTTCCGCGTCACGCCGGCCGACATCCGCGGCAACCAGTGGGTCTTCGACCACCCGTTCTTCCTGATCCTGAACGTGGCGGTCGGCGGCTACTGGCCGGGCAACCCCGACGCCACCACGTCGTTCCCGCAGACGATGCTGATCGACTGGGTCCGCGTCTCCGCCTGGACCAGCGACGGGGGAGGCGGGACCGGCAGCGCGCTGAAGTCCAACCTGAACGGCCGCTGCATCGACATCCCGAGCGCGAACCCCGTCGACGGCGCCCGGCTGCAGATGTACGACTGCAACGGCACCGCCGCACAGCAGTGGACGATCAACGGGGACGGCACGGTGCGCGCGATGGGCAAGTGCATGGACGCGGCGGCCGCCGGCACCGCCAACGGCACACCGATCCAGCTCTACACGTGCAACGGCACGGGTGCCCAGCGCTTCACGCTCACCCCGGCCGGCGACCTCGTCAACACCGCCGCCAATCGATGTGTGGACATCGTGGACGTGAACCCCGCCAACGGCGCACGCCTCCAACTGTGGGACTGCACCGGCGGAGCCAACCAGAAGTGGACCCGCGGCTGACCGCGTGACCGGCGTGGGAGGCTTCCGGCCTCTCACGCCGGTCGGGTCAGGGGCTCACCGCCAGGAGCAGGAAGGCGGCGAACAGCGTGAGATGGACGCCCGCCTGCAGGAGGGTGGCCCGTCCGGGCACCACGGTCAGCGTCGCCACGACGACCGTCAGGACGAGCAGCACGATGTGCGTCGGGCCGAGCCCGAGCAGCAGCGGCCCCTTCAGCCACAGCGACGCCCCGGCGATCGTCGGAATGGTGAGCCCGATGCTGGCCATGGCCGAGCCGAAGGCGAGGTTCAGGCTGACCTGCACCCGGGCCCGCCGGGCCGCGCGTACGGCGGCGAGGGTCTCCGGCAGCAGCACCAGCAGCGCGATCACGACGCCCACCGCGGACTGCGGGAGGCTCGCCGCGCGCACGGCCGTCTCGATGGCGGGAGACTCGATCTTCGCCAGGCCGACCACCGCGATCAGTGCGCCCAGCAGCAGCGCCAGGCTGGCCGCGGCGGCGCGCGTGGTCGGCGGGTCGGCGTGCTCGGCGGCGTCCGCGCCCTGACCGGCGGGCTCCACCGGCAGGAAGTAGTCGCGGTGCCGCAACGTCTGGGTGAGCACGAACAGGCCGTACAACGCGATCGAGGCGAGCGCGGCGAACGCGAGCTGGGCCGGGGCGAAGGCGGGCCCCGGCCTGCTCGTGGTGAACGTCGGCAGGACGAGACTCAGCGTCGACAGCGTGGCGACGGTGGCCAGCGCGCCTCCCGTCCCCTCCGCGTTGAACACCGCCACCCGCCGCCGTAGCGCCGCGACCAGCAGCGACAGGCCGACGATCCCGTTGCACGTGATCATCACGGCGGCGAACACCGTGTCGCGGGCGAGCGACGACGCGGCCGGCCCTCCGGACGCGGTGAGGCTGATGATCAGCGCCACCTCGATCACCGTGACCGCCACGGCGAGCACGAGCGACCCGAACGGTTCACCCACGCGATGGGCGATGACCTCGGCGTGGTGCACGGCCGCGAGCACGGAGGCCGCGAGGAAGATCGCCGCGATCACCACGACGACGGGAGGAATGGTCCGCCCCCACGCCAGCGCGAGCACGACCACGGCGAGGATCGGAACGGGCACGGTCCAGGTGGTGGCCAGTCGGCGGAAGAACAGGATCACATGCTTCATCCTGCCCAAATAGGACGAAAGGTATAAAAGTTAAGGATGGCTGCTTGAGTAGCCACGTGTGGGTCAGAGCCGCTGGAGCGGCCCGCGCCGGTCAGAGCTGCTTGAACAAGCGCGGGTCAGAGCGGCTTGATCAAGCGTGAAGCTGCTTGAGCAGCCAGCGAGGACCGGTGACCAGGGCGCCGAGGGCCGTCACCCGCTCGCGCAGCCCTCGGTCGGCGGTGACGACGAGGGTGGTCTCCCAGGGCCGCACGCCGCGCACCGCCTCGACGATCGCGTCGTCTCCGCTGCCTCTGGCCACCACGACCGTCAGGTCCCCGGTCACCGGCCCGGGGTCGGCGGCGCCGGCCGCCGCACCTTCGAGGACCGCGACCATGCGCGGGAACCATCGGGTCAGGGCGGGCACCCCTTCCGGCATCTCGCCGAGGCCCTGCCCGCGGAGCGGGATCAGCTCGTTGAGCAGGCGGTTCGCGGCGCCCGCGCGGTCCTTCCACCAGCCGTGCTCGGCCCGTGCGCCGATGATGTTGGCCACGTCGAGGACGACGACCACGGGGCTCAGCGCGGGCCGGATCCTCGGCCACGAGTCGGCGAAGCCGGGATGCAGCTCCTTCGACACCACCTCGTCGGCCGCCACCCAGCGCATGTCCGCGCTCTCGCCGTTGGCGGGCGCGGCGTCGAGCAGCCCTTCGGCCTCCGCGATCACCGTCTGGAACGACCAGCCGCCGTGGTCGTCGACGTAGAGCCCGCGCACCCGGACGAGATCGGCGTCCAGCGTCGCCTCCTCCCGGGCCTCGCGCAGCGCGCCGGTGATGGCGTCCTCGTGGCTGTCGCGCGCGCCGCCCGGCAGCCCCCAGGTCCCGCCGTGGTGGCTCCACCAGGCGCGCTTCTGCATCAGCACGTACGGCATGCCGTCGAGCGTGTGGTGCACGGTGAGCAGGCCGGCGGCCCCGTGCAGTCCCCAGTGCTGGTGCCCCAGCGCGCACAGGGCCCAGCCGTCGCCGTCCTTCGCCGTCATGCATCCATCTTGCCGCAGCCTGCCGAATCGCTCTAAGGGTCACCAGTGTTCGAGGGGGACCTCCACCCCGGCGACCAGGTCGAAGAGGGTTGTTCCATCCTCGATGCGGACGACCTG
Source organism: Microbispora sp. KK1-11 (assembly GCF_006874435.1). Taxonomy (NCBI): domain Bacteria; kingdom Bacillati; phylum Actinomycetota; class Actinomycetes; order Streptosporangiales; family Streptosporangiaceae; genus Microbispora; species Microbispora sp. KK1-11. Next base: position 98,831 of record NZ_VIRJ01000027.1, read on the forward strand.
GATCTGTGTCGCGAAGCGTACGTCCCGAAGGCGCGTGGCGGCTTCGTGGGCGGTCTGCGGAAAGTGGTAGCGATCGGCCGCGCCGCCGTCCGGGATGGGCCGGGTCGAGCGGACCTCGAACCGATCCGGCGGCCATACGGGGGGAAGGGGAGCGGAGTGCTGCCAACCGGACATGTCTCTCCCGTCCTGCCGTCTCCACAGCAGTTGACCTGTGAGGCCTGAGTGATCGCCAGTGCGTGACGGGGTCGTAGGCCGATCGTTATTAACCGGTAAGCGATCCTTTCCGACCCGGAGTCCCGAGCCCGTTAGCGTTTGAGCCCTCACTCGTGATTCCCCTTTGTCCGGAGAATCAGGAGATGTCATATCTGGAGAGACGCCCGCTTCCTGCGGCCGGAGGAGCGGGCGTTGTCCTCCCTTCTCTCTCCGCCTGCTCGCGTCGTCGCCGGTGCGGCGGGTGGTTGTCGCCCGATCGCCGTCTCCCACGGCTCGGCTTCTCTCCCCTGCCGGTACATCGGTACCGGCAGGGGATCGCCGCCCTGTTTTCCGCGTTCTCGCCTGAACGTTTCACTCGATCCCGGAGTCCCGTCCGCCGTCTGTGCGGTCCCTGCGCATGTGGGAGCGGTCGTCTGCGGGGAGCCGCCGCGGCGCGTCGTTGACCGGCGATCGATGGGCTCGTAGCTTGATGCGCGATGTTCCTGTAGATGAACGTAGTTCAGGTGCATGAAAACCCTTGTGGGGCCAGGAGTCGTTCCTCGGTCAGGGGCCCTGCACGACCTGCAAGGAGCTCGGGCGTGAAAAGCACAACCACAACGGGTGCCGGGGTGATCAGCGCCCTCGCCGCAGTCGCCGCCCTGGCCGGCGTGGCCACCGCAGGAACGGCGCAGGCCGCGACCGGGTGCGCGGTCACCTACACGACCAGCGACTGGCCGGGTGGGTTCACCGCCGCCATCACGATCCAGAACCTGGGTAGCGCGATCAACGGCTGGACCCTGGGGTTCACCTTCCCCAACAGCGGTCAGAAGGTGGACACCGGGTGGTCGGCCACCTTCAGCCAGAGCGGGCAGAACGTCACGGCCGCGAACGTGGACTACAACGCCGCCATCGCGACCGGCGCCTCGGTGTCCATCGGCTTCAACGGCAGCTGGTCGGGGTCCAACCCCAAACCGGCCTCGTTCACCCTGAACGGCGTCACCTGCACCGGCTCCACCACCACCTCATCACCCACACCATCGCCCACCCCGCCAAGCTCGCCCACACCCTCGCCCACCCCGACGCGCTCGCCGTCGCCTTCACCCACGACGACACCGTCGAGTGGTGCGTTGTACGTGTCGCCGAACGGCAGAGACGGCGCGGCGGGGACGCAGTCGGACCCGACGACCCTCACTTCGGCGATCACCCGCGTCGCACCCGGCGGGACGATCTACCTGCGTGGCGGGCGGTACGACTTCGCGCAGACGGTCACCATCGCGCCGGGCAACAACGGCACCTCAAGCGCCCGCAAGACCCTGTCCGCCTACCCCGGTGAGACTCCGGTGCTGAACTTCTCGGCCCAGAGCGAGTCCTCGTCGAACCGCGGGCTCACCGTGAACGGCTCGTACTGGCATGTGTACGGCATCGTCGTCGAGCGGGCCGGCGACAACGGAATCTACGTCGGCGGCAGCAACAACATCATCGAACGCACGGTAACCCGGTTCAACCGCGACACCGGGCTGCAGCTCGGGCGGATCGCCTCCGACACCCCCCGCGACCAGTGGCCGTCCAACAACCTCATCCTCAGCGCGGAGTCGCACGACAACGCCGACTCCGACGGGGAGGACGCCGACGGCTTCGCCGCCAAGCTCACCACCGGCACAGGCAACGTCTTCCGCTACGACGTGTCCCACAACAACATCGACGACGGCTGGGACCTCTACACCAAGACGGACACGGGAGCCATCGGGCCGGTCACCATCGAGGACTCCCTGTCCTACAACAACGGCACCCTCACCGACGGCAGCCAGGCCGGCGCCGGCGACCGCAACGGCTACAAGCTGGGCGGCGACAGCATTCCCGTCAACCACGTCGTCCGGCGCAACATCGCCTACCGCAACGGCCACCACGGGTTCACGTACAACAGCAACCCCGGCACGATGTCGATATCGGACAACGTCGGCATCGACAACGCCGAGCGCAACTTCTCCTTCGACGCCGGCACCTCGGTGTTCCGCAACAACACCTCCTGCCGGAGCGGCAGCGGGAGCAACGACAAGATCGTCGGCAACGCGGACAGCTCCAACCAGTTCTGGTCGGGCTCCAACGGGTCCCGGTGCTCCTCCTACACCGGAGCCCTGGGCTGGTCCTACGCCTCGGACGGCCGCCTCGTCGTGACCTTCGGCGGCAAGCCGGTCACGCCGTAACCGGTCGTCTCGCCACCCGGCATGCGCTCCCCGGCGGACCGGCCTCTCCCCGGGTCACCGCCGGGGCGACCCGCCCACCGTGCCGTACGCGGTGGGCGGGGGCCTGCCGGGCGATGGGCCGGCCGTCAACTAGACCGGGCGCAGGTGGATGCGAACCTCCACAGCCTCCCCACGGGCGCCTCACAGACAGCCGGCCAGACGATCGGCCCCGGTCTCAGCGGCCGTTGACGGAGAAGTGCTGGTAGTCCTTGGCGCCGGACCACGAGCCGCCCCAGCCCCAGCCGATCTGCCCGAAGGCCCGGACCACGCGGTCTCCGCTGTTGATCACGCCGGGCTTCTTGAGCGGCCGGTCCACGAACGCGTCCGCGTTGCGGTGCGCGTTGGAGCCGTCCGCGTAGACGTACGGGTTCTCCCGCGGGTTGAGGTCCACCGCCAGGCCGTACGCGTGGTTGGACCAGCTGCCGGAGCCGGTGGCGTTGCGGCAGTTGAAGGCCGAGGTGTTGTCGGCGTCGATGGAGTCGTAGTCGCTGCCCTTGTAGACGTCGACGGGCTCCATCCGGCGGATGGGGTAGCGCATCTCGTAGAGCTTCCCGAAGACGGAGGCCACGTCCTCGGCCACCTTCTTGTTGACCACGAGTGTGCCGGTGTGCGCCTGGTCGTCGAAGCCCCAGTAGGTCATGGTGATCTTACGCAGCCCGCTCAGCGGAACCGGGCAGCCCGGACGCCAGGAGTGCCGGACGTCGTCACGGGACACCTTCTCGATCTTCGCGGAGAAGGGGGGCGGCCCGCTCGGGCTCGGCGTGGGCCCGTCCCCAGGCGCGGGCGAGACCGGCACGGACGAGGGCGTGACGGACGACGGGGTGGCAGACGCCGACGAGGCAGGCGCGGGTGAGGGGGCGGCAGGCGTGGACGAGCCCGGTGCCGGTGACGCCGGGGCGGGCACGGACACCCGGGTCCTGGCGGTGGCGGACGCGCCGGCGTCGCCGACCCCGGCGCAGCCGGTCATCCCGACGAGCGCCGCCATCACTACCGCTGACCTGCGGTTCCACAAGGAGGTCATAGGCGCAGGTTACCCGCGGCCGAGGCGTGCGCAGGCGGTCGCGCACGCTCCTGTGGACAACGGGACACCTGTGGACGAAGCCCCGGACGGTTGGTCGGAATCGCCGTGGGGAAGGGGCGCAAGCCGTACGAATTGACGATCGGAATCGTCGCGGGCCGCCGCTAGGGTGGCGTCGTGCTTGAGCAACTGCGTTTCGGCGGGGTGACCGTGCCGACCCACGCGTTCTTCGTGGGTCTCGGCGTGCTCCTCGCGAGCGTGGTGTTCGTCCTTGAGGCGCGGCGCCGGGGGGCTCTACGGGAGGAGTCGCTCGTCGCCGTCACCGGCGCGTTGGTCGGCGGGGCGATAGGCATGCGGCTGTCCGGCTGGGCCGAGCATCTCGACCCCGCGCTCAACCCCGGCCTTCTCGAGGCGTGGATGTTCGGCGCCCGCAGCATCCTCGGTGGCCTGACCGGCGCGTACGTCGGGGTGCTGGTGGCGAAACGGCTGATCGGCTACCGGGAGCGGACCGGCGACCTGTTCGCGCCCGCCGTCGCGCTCGGCATGGCCGTCGGCCGCATCGGCTGCTTCCTCACCGAGGCCCCCGGCCGTCCCACGAGCCTTCCCTGGGGCGTCCACGCGCCCGCCACCGTTCCGGAATGCCCCGGCTGCGTGTCCGGGCAGGCCATGCACCCGTCGTACCTGTACGAGACCGTCTTCCAGCTCGCCGCCTTCGGCGCGCTGTTGTGGGCGCGGAGCCGGGTCGACAGACCGGGCGAGCTGTTCACCCTGTATCTGGGCGCGTACGCCGCCTTCCGGTTCCTCGTCGAGTTCACCAGGGCGAACGAGACGGTCTGGCTCGACCTGACCCGCCCGCAGTGGTTCCTCGTCCCGGGGCTCACGCTCCTCGCCGTCCGCCTCGGGCTCGGATATCGCAAGGGGTTCTACGACCGGCTGCTCCCCCGGCGGGGTGAGCGGCGACCGCTGTTACCGGCCGCCCGGCTGTCGCCCGCGGGCGAGGAGGAGAGATGAGCACACCCCCCGAGCCGCCCGAGCGGCCGCAGGACCCACAGCCGGGTGAGCCTCCCCGGCAACCGCCCGTGCCACCGCCTCCCGGCGCGCCACACGGTCAAGCAGGCCCGCCGCCGCCCGAAGGCCCGGGAGGCCCGCCGTATGGGCCCGGTCCCGGCGGGCCGTACGGACCGGGTGGGCCGCCGCGCGCGTGGCCGCCGCCCCCGGCCCCGAACACGACCGGCGTGGTCATCGCGATGACGATCGCGGGGATCGTGGGCTACGTGATCGTCAACTTCGTGCTCTTCCTCGCGACCCTCGCGGCGGCGGACGGATTCGCGAGCGATCACAAGAACGTCGCGCTCATCGGCGGATCCGTGATCCTGGCTCTGATCGCGTTCGGCGGCGGAACGCTGCTGCTCCTCCTCCGCAAGCCCTGGTCGCGGGGGCTCGGGCTGGGTCTGATGATCGGCTGGGCGCTCCTGACGATCTTCACCGCCGGCTTCTGCACCGGCGTCAACCCCTCGCTTTACTCGGACGGCCTCCTGTGACCACCGGAATGCCCCTGCGGGGAGATCGCATCCTCCGCTACGTCAACGCGTTCTGCCCCCGCTGTCACGACGAGCGGCCCGACCGCCCGCTGGCGGAGGTGCCGCGCCTGTCCGGCTGGCTCGCGGCCCGCGAGGGCCGGGTCTACCTGGAGCGCGGCTGCCGCACCCACGGCATGGTCAGGACCCTCTACGACGAGGACCCGGAGATCCTCGCCTACCTGGAGGAGTGGACCGCCCCCACCAAGGCGCACCTGCCCGACGTCGCGGGGAATTTCGATCCGGTCCCGGAGGCGTACCTGCGGGGGCTGCCGGAGATGCAGACCCAGCACACGTGCATCCTCCTTGAGGACGTGGCGGAGGCGTGCAACCTGCGCTGCCCGACCTGCTTCACCGAATCCTCGCCCGACCTGCGGGGGATCGTGCCGGTCCGGGAGGTGCTCGCCAACGTGGACCAGCGCCTGGCCCGTGAGAACGGCCGTCTCGACGTGCTCATGCTCAGCGGCGGCGAGCCGACCCTCCACCCCGATCTGCCCGAGTTGCTCGCCGAACTGACGGTCAGGCCCGTCACCCGCATCCTGATCAACACGAACGGCCTCCTGGTGGCCAGGGACGACGCCCTGCTCGACCTGCTCACCGAGCACCGCGAGCGCGTCGAGGTCTACCTGCAGTACGACGGCCTGTCGGCCGAGGCGTCCCGGCACCACCGGGGCGGCGACCTGCGGCGGCTCAAGGCGGAGGCGCTGCGGCGGCTGTCGGAGCGGGAGATCTTCACGACGCTGGTCATGACGGCAGCCCTCGGAGTGAACGACGGCGAGATCGGCGACGTGGTGCGCCTGGCCCTCGACACGCCGTACGTCGGCGGGGTCTCGATCCAGCCGCAGTTCGGCTCGGGGCGGTCCGGTGCGATCGACCCGATGGACCGGCTCACCCACACCGGGGTGCTCAAGCGCCTCGGCCCCCAGACGGACGGCCTGGTCACCTGGCGCGACCTGACCGCCCTGCCGTGCTCGCATCCGCACTGCTGCTCGGTCGGCTACATGATCAAGGACGACGCCGACCAGTGGCGCTCGCTGGCCGCGTTGATCGGGCACGACCGCCTCAAGGCGAACCTCGGGCTCGTCTCCAACCGCATCGCCGACTCCGAGATCCCCCGCCAGCTCCGCATGGCCGTGCAGGAGTCGCTGCTCGGCCTGCTGTCGGAGCAGTCGTCGCTGTCGCACCCCGAGATCGGCAAGGTCTGGCGCGACATCTGCGAGAACTGCGACCTCGGGCTGACGACCCTGCTGACGCTCGCGTCCTCGGCCCTGCCCGGGCGCAAGCGGCGGCTGCGCCGGCTGCTTGGCGAACGGGTCGTACGCATCACGATCAAGCCCTTCATGGACATGTCCACCATGCTGGAGGAGCGCCTGGTGCAGTGCTGCGTCCACGTCGGCACCCGCTCAGACCAGGACCAGTGCGCGCCGTTCTGCGCCGTGCAGGCATGGCCCGCGCTCGCGCGTCAGCGCCTGTCCGCCGTCGCCGCGGCCGATACCGGTCTACGGCTCCCGCTGCTGGAGATCACGTGAAAGTGATGCGGCGGTGACCGCCGCAGAGGGGCCGGCACCCGGCGACCGGCCGACCGGCGTCGCGTACGAGCAGGCGCGCGCCGCCGAGTCGGCCCAGGCGCCCGGCGGCGGGCAGGCCAAGCCGTACGATCCGCTGAAGCTGTGCGTCTACGCGACGGTGGCGCTGCTCGCCTGGCTGTTCGGGGCGTGGGCCGTGCTCGGGTTCGCGGCCCTCGGGTTCGCCGGATACTGGCGGGCCCGCCGCGCCGGGCTGGCCAGGAGCAAGTGCTATCTCAGGGACACCCGGCTCGTCCTCGCCTACCTGGGACTGATCACCCTGGTCGCCGCGGCGGCCCTCGTGCTCCCGCACACGCTGCGTTAGGCGTTCCGGCGGCTGGTAGCACCAGGATGTGGTGCAGGAGCCTCATCAGGGGTCGGGAGCAACCCCGCATCGAATGTGGCCGAACTCCTCCGCCGGATAGCGCGCCTGTTTGCTAGCGCGGCAAGCCGGCTATCGCTCATCAGGGCGACCGTGGTGGACACCTTCGCATAGGCGGCGACACGTACCAGGCGCCGCTGCTCCGGATAAGCCATCCGTGCCCCTCTCCACCTCGGACCCCTGGCACTGATCGTCGCACTGTCGGCGCGCCGAGGATCGGGGGCGCGGCTATCCCGTGAGCCCGAGTTCGCCCGCGCGCAGCCCGGCCTGGAAGCGTGAGCCGGCCTCCAGCGCGTCCATGAGCTCCGCGACACGCCTGCGGTAGGTGCGCAACGACAGGCCGAGATGTCGCGCCGCGGTCTCGTCGGTGTAGCCCGCGCCGAGCGCGCGCAGGACGGCGCGGCTGTCGTCGTCGAGGTTCGGCGCGTCGCCGCGCAGGTAGGCGGTCACCTCGGTGGCGGCGTCCCAGGCGGCCGCGAACAGGGAGTACACGCCGTTCACCAGGGTGGGCGAGGTGGTCACGGTGTACTCGCGCGGGCCGGGCCCGTCGCGTCCCGCGAGGATCATCACGCGCCGGTCGATGACGATCGTCTCGTGCGGCAGCGGTGTGGAGCTGATGCGCACCTCGACGCCGATGGTCACGACCTCGCGCAGGTGCGCCCGTGCGGCCTCGTCGGCGAGGGCGACGGGGGTGAACAGCTTCCTGACGGCCAAGCCGGAGGCGCCGGGGCCGGGCAGCCGCCGGGCCACGGACTGCCGCGCCTCGGGCCGCGACCACGTGTCGAGGTCGCGGGCCGCGCACACGAACTCGTGCCGGGCACCGGTGAACAGATGACCGGCACGGGCCACGAGCTCCGCATCGCCGCGGACCGTGATGACCTTATCGGCTGTCACCCACTCATTATGACCCCGCCGGACGTGGCAGCTTGCTGCCACCGCGTTGGCCGTCGTCCTCGGCTGCACGAGGCTGACGGGTATGACGACGAACACGAACGCCGCGCTCGGCGGCACGTTCCTCCTCGGCGGCGACCTCCCCGTTCACCGGCTGGGCTTCGGGGCCATGCGGCTGCCGACCGGCACCTTCCAGGGCGCCGTCCGCGACCCGGAGACGGGCGTCGCCGTGCTGCGCCGCGCCGTCGAGCTCGGCGTGGACCACATCGACACGGCCTGGTTCTACCGGAGAGGGGGCGTGGCGGCCAACGACCTGATCCGCAGGGCGCTCGCGCCGTACGGGGACGATCTGGTGATCGCGACCAAGGTCGGTCCCCTGCTCGACGGCAACGGCGTGCCGAGCAGCCAGGCCGGCCCGGCCGAGCTGCGCGGGCTGGTGGAGGACAACCTGCGCACCCTCGGCGTGGAGCGGCTCGACCTCGTCTACCTGCGGGTCGGCGGCCTGAACCCCCCGGGCGGCGAATCGCTCTCCGACAGGTTCGCGGTCCTGGCCGAGCTGCGGGAGGAGGGGCTGATCCGGCATCTGGGCGTCAGCAACGTCGACGCCGCCCATCTGGAGGAGGCGCGGGCGATCGCCCCGGTCGCCGCCGTGCAGAACAGCTTCCACGTGCAGGACCGGGGCGATGCCGAGCTCCTGGCCCGGTGTGAGAAGGACGGCATCGCCTTCGCGCCCTTCTTCCCGCTCGGCGGCGGGTTGCGGCCCATCGACCAGACGCGTCTGACGGCGGTGATGCGGCGCCACGGGGCCACCGCCGCGCAGATCGCGCTCGCGTGGCTGCTGGCGACCTCGCCCGCGGTGCTCGCGATCCCCGGTACGGGCTCTCTCGACCACCTGGAGGAGAACATGGGGGCGGGACGGATCCGGCTGACCCCGGAGGACATCGCCGCCCTGGAACAGGACTAGCTTCGATCACCCCCATCTACCTCGTCGCCGGCTCGGCGCGCAGAGCCGGCGAAACTGTCGGTGGGCCACGCCATGATCGGCGTACCTACTCACCGAGGGAGCGTCATGGCTGTCGCCCACGAAGCAGACTGGTCCGGCATCGGCTGGGACTCCTGGAAGAGCCTGAGGCTGATCCGTGCCCGGCTCGACGCGGGCGCCGATCCCAATTCCGGTGAGTTCTTTCACAGGCGGCCCTTGCACGCGGCCGCCGAACTCGGCTCTCCCGACGTGGTGGCGGAGCTGGCCGCCCGCGTCGACGACGTCGACGCCGAGCACGAGGGCCGCACGGCATTGTGGGCGGCCGTCTTCGCCAACCGCCCGGACAACGCCCGGGTGTTGGCGCAGGCCGGTGCCGACCCGTGGCGGCCGATGATGAACGGGTGGTCGCCCGGGCGGCTCAGCCTGGCCACGCCGACCCCCGACCAGTTCGGCGATCCCGCCGGTCGGCCCGCTCTGTCCGATGCCGAGGCCGCCGCCGTGGCCGAAGCCCGGCGGCTGATCGCCGTCCTGGGGGATTTCGACTACGACGGCATGGGGCTGGCATGTGTCGCCGGGATCAGCGCGGCGGAAGCGGTGCGCCGCCTGGAGGCGGTCCCGGCCGACGCCGCCGAGGTCGAAGAGATCGCGGAAGATCCCTGGTCCTTCATGGACGAGAGCCTTGGAGTCGTCGGCGTCACGGACGTGCCCGGCGGCTGCGTCGTCAGCCAGCCGTGGGGATACGGGCCGTCCATGCCCGGCGTCACGAAGCTGCTGTCGGCAGGCACCGTCTGTTACGCAATGTTCGCCAACCCCAAGAGCGGCAACCAGGGGAGCGTCACCCGGGACGGCGAGATCGAGGAGTGGGACACCCACCCCGGCGGCGGCAGTCCCTATCCCGAGCAACCGGCCGAGGAGATCCTCGCCGAGTACCTCTATGACGGCGAGGCCATCGCGTACTGCTGCGCGGGCGCGGGCCTGCGGCTGGACGACGCCAGAGCGATCACCGGGGAGCCCGACATGTGGGTGAGGCTCCCCGAACGCGACTACTGGAGCTGACCGCCCAGGGGGGTGCGCAAGCCGTTGCCGGGCCGGCGACAGCGGGGGTGTGAGAGCCGGTGAACGACGGCGTTTGACGGCGCTTTCGTGGAAAGCTCGCGCAGGTGTTCGATGACGCGCTACAGTCATGGCCATCGGATCGAACACGGGTTCGGTCGAGTCCCGGCAGGTAAGGGGTGTGTGATGGCTGTGCCCACGGTGTCCGCCGCCCCCGTTCCGGCTCTCGCCGTTCCCGTGGCCTTCGATCCGGTCGTGCCCTCCCCGGCTCCGCCCGCTGTCGTCCCGGTCGTCCCGCTTCAGGCTCCGCCCACCGCCGGGCGGTGCGTGCCGCGGCCGCGCCGGGCGACACGCCGTAGCGCTCTCTACGGAAATCTACGACGGCCGCTATATCCCGTCATAAAGTCCGAGAGCGTGGACCCCGTGCGCAATCCCTACGCCCCCGGCGCCGGCCAGCGCCCCCCGGAACTCGCCGGACGCGACCGCGAACTGCAGCAGTTCGAGATCGTGCTGGAGCGGGTGGCCCGGGGCCGCCCGGAGCGGAGCATGGTCCTCACCGGCCTGCGTGGCGTGGGCAAGACCGTCCTGCTCAACACGTTCAAGTCCATGGCCATGCAACGGCTGTGGGGCACCGGCAAGATCGAGGCCAGGCCCGACCAGTCGATCCGCCGCCCGGTGGCCGCCGCGCTGCACATGGCCATCAGGGAGCTCGCCCCCCGGCACCGCGCCCCCGAGCGCATCGAGGAGTTCCTCGGCGTGCTCAAGGCGTTCGCGATGCGCGATCCCGCCGCGGCGAAGGGCACCTCGCACTGGTCGCCCGGCATCGACGTGCCCGCCGCGCGCGGCCGGGCCGACTCCGGCGACCTGGAGATCGACCTGACCGAACTGTTCGTCGACGCCGCGGGCGTGGCGACCGACCTCGGCGTCGGCATCGCGCTGTTCATCGACGAGATGCAGGACGTGCAGGCGCCGGACGTGTCGGCCCTGTGCGCGGCCTGCCACGAGCTGTCGCAGAACGGCGGCCCGCTGATCGTCGTCGGCGCCGGCCTGCCCCACCTGCCGAGCGTGCTGTCGGCGAGCAAGAGCTACTCCGAGCGGCTGTTCCGGTACGCGCGCATCGACCGGCTCGACCGGGACGCCGCCGACCTGGCGCTCATCGCCCCGGCCGCTCGTGAGGACGTCGAGTTCACCCCCGACGCGCTCGACGCGTTGTACGAGGCGGCCGACGGATACCCCTACTTCGTCCAGGCGTACGGCAAGGTCGCCTGGGATCTCGCCCCGCGCAGCCCGATCACGGCCGAGGACATCAAGGTGTCCGCCCCGGAGGCCGAGGAGGAGCTCGCGGTGGGCTTCTTCGGCAGCCGGTATGAGCGGGCCACCCCCGCCGAGCGGGACTACATGCACGCCATGGCCCAGCTCGGCGACGACCCGGTGCCGACCGCCGAGGTGGCCGAGGCGCTGGGCCGCAAGCCGTCGAGCCTGTCCCCGGCCCGCGACAGCCTGATCAAGAAGGGCCTGATCTACAGCGCAGAGCGTGGCGTGATCGGGTTCACCGTTCCGCATTTCGGGAGGTTCCTCCGCGCGCAGCCGCTGTGAGCGGCGCGCCCATCGACCTCTCTACGGCTTTCTAGAGGGGAAGCTAGAGAGCCGTAGAGAGTTGAAGTGAAAGTCCTCGATGCGGGAATCTACGCATGTATAGCGTCAGGCCGATACAGGCGTAGATTCCCGCAGAGAGGCATCGCCGTGATCGTCGGGCGCTGCGACCCGGCCGTCGGCTCCGACCACGACGGCGCGTACGGTGGGACGCCGGTCGCCGAGATGCACGGCGAACACCACCTCCGCGTCGCCCTGCGCGGGGAAGACGAAGAAGCGCCAGCACAGTTCACGCCACATGTCGGACGGCTCGTCCGCCAGCAGTGACCCGGCGTGGGCCCGCCACTCCGCGCTGGCCCGCAGCCGCGACAGTGCCCGCCCGGGCGGCATCGGCCGCTGCTCGCACGGCGCCCGGTGACGCAGGCGGGAGACGACCTCGTCGATCTCGGGTGAGCAGGCGAGCAGCAGGGCGACCCCTCCGCCGATCCAGGGCGCCGTCTGCGCGGTGACATGGGGCAGTCCTGTGACGCTCTCGGCCCCGACGAGGGCCGCCATCGCGGTCAGCGCCGCGGCCCGGCCGATCGACCGCAGCCCGACCGGGGTGTCGCTCACGTCTCCGAAGCAGCCGCACCCCACGTCCGGCCGCCGCCTGCGCAGATCCCACAGGACGTACGTCGCCATGGCGAAGAACGCCCCAGGCAGCCACCGGGCGACGGGGTGATCCACGACCAGCAGACCGGCCGCCAGCGCGAACTCGACCAGGGCGCAGGCGATCATGGCGGGTCTGGCGAAGCGTTCGGGCATGAGCACCGCCGGGCCGAGCCGGGCCAGCGCGCCCGGCGACGCCTCGCGCCCGACCGTGGCCAGCTTGGCGACGCCGCCCAGCGCCAGCGTCACCACGAGGATCGGCAGCGCGGCAGCCGCGATGATCGAAAGCACCGGTCACCCCAATCGGACGCGGGCGTTGAAGCAGCCCTTGGTCAAGTCTCCACCGAGCGCGACGTACGAGCACGCGGCCAGTTCCACGATCCTGCCGCGAGGGGACGTGCCGCATTCCAGGCATCGGTCGCAGAACCGCCCCGCGAGGCATCCGCACGCGACGATCGGCAGCGTGTCCGCCCGGCCGTCGCACACGTTGCGTACGCGCAGCAGCGAGCCCAGAGCGAGGTATGGCAGGCCGGCGCAGGAGACGCCGGCGTCGTCGCAGCCGGTGTCCTCGCGTTCGAGCATGGGATAGGCGACGCCCTCCGTGACGCCCGCGTCCGTGAGACCAGCGAGACGCGCAAGGTCCGTGAGGTCCGTGAGGTCCGCCCACACCGCCGTGCCCGAGATGCCCGCATCGCTTCCTCCGTACGTCACCGTGGGCGGGGGCACGGCCGTGGCCCGGTAGGGCGGCTGCGAGGTGGCGGGAAGATGCGCGAACGACGTGCCCTGGTCGAGCAGCCCGATCGCGTCGAACAGATAGCCCGGCTCCAGCTTGGGATGCCGCACCCGGATCCGCCCGGAGGAGCGGTAGGGCACGACGATGGAGCGTTCCCGGCGATGGGGCCCGCAGTCGAGCTCGACGGTGAGGTCGCGCCGGCCGCTGACCTCCCGGATGACGCCGGTGATCCGGGTGATGTCGGCCCAGATGCGCTCGGCGACCGTGCCGCCGCGCAGCGCCCGGACGACGACCCGGGCTCCGGTCGGCAGATCGGCGGGCGCCACCGTGCCGCCGCGCCACGCGGTCGCCCACGGCGCGATCACCAGGCGCCGCTGCTCGCCGCCGGCGGTCTCAAGGATGATCAGATGCGGGCTCACGTCGAGGAGGTCGCCGCTGACCACGTCGAACGGCTCCCTCTCCTCCGGCGACCGCGGCGCGGGCCCGGGGTCGCGGCCGAGAACCGCCGCCGCCAGCTTCCGCCTTCGCTCTCCGGCCCGGTACGGCATCGCCCCTTCCACGCTCTCCAGCCTCACATGTCGGAGGGGGATGGAGAGGCGGTTTTCCGGGCGATGGTGGCGTCCGGGATCAATATTCCTCCTCCCGGTGCAAGGCGTTGCCACCTGTTACGGGCAAACCACCGCCCGACAGGACGTACGGCACGCGTGACGGGCCGCCACCGGCTTGCTCGCTCTTTGCCCAGGCGGGTGCGAAACCTGGATTTCGGTTCAGCCGGATCCGGGGGCGCGGCTGCGATTCTGGCACGAGATGCCTCTCTGGCCGGGTTGGTGATCCCTGATCGTGAACCATGAGGAGTTCCGCACGTACGTCCAGTCTCGCGGGGCGGCCCTGCTCCGCGTGGCCAACCAGTTGACCGGCAACCCCAGCGACGCCGAGGACCTCCTGCAGACCGCCCTCGCGCGTACGTACCTCGCATGGGACCGCATCCGTGACCGGTCGTCGCTCGACGGCTACGTGCGGCGCGCCATGGTGAACATCAACATCTCCTGGTGGCGGCGGCGCAAGCTGGAGGAATACCCCTCCGAGGAGCTTCCCGACGTACCGGTGCAGCAGGACGCGCGGCACCGGTACGACGAGCTGGAGCAGGCGCTCGACCGTCTCCCCGCCCGGCAGCGTACGGCGATCGTGCTGCGCTACTACGAGGACATGACCGAGCCCGAGATCGCCAGGACCCTCGGGATCAGCGTGGGCACGGTCAAGAGCTCGGTCTCGCGCGGCATGGCCAAGCTGCGCGGCGACCTGGTCGTGCCCGACGCTCGCAAGAGGGTCAACTGACGCGCCGCATCAGGTCTCGCAGACCACGCCGTCGCTGTCGGCGTCGATGTACCAGTCGTATTCGGGGTCGGTCCCGCGGTAGTACGGGCCGTATCCCGCGGCGTTGGCCTCCGCGCAGGTGCCGTATCTGGGGTCGTTCGAGCCGCCGGGGCTGGGGCTCGGGCTGGGGCTGGGAGTCGGAGAGGGGCTGACCGCGACCGATCCGGTGGTGCTCCCCTGCGGGATGGGCTCGGGGGAGTACGTCGTGCCGGGCGGGGCCGGGGACGCGTCCGCCGGCTCGATCGGCGCCGGGGTCAGGGCGTCGCCGCCGGTCCCCGACGGGACCCGGACACCCGAACGCTTGTCGTAGGTGTCGGCCGCCCAGCAGCCCGACCACAGTCCCTGCTTGTCCGTCTGCGCACGGACCTGCTCCCAGTACTGCCACTCGGTGTAGCTGTGCTCCGGGAAGGAGTTCACGGTCTGGGCCAGGCCGCTCCTGACCATGTCGCCGTTGACGTAGACGCCCGTGGACGACCACAGGTAGATCAGGATGCGCCCCTTCTCGGGCACCTGCTCGGCGGCCCGGACGTACGCGGGCTTGCCCGGCGGGAGGAGGGTCATCAGCCGGGCGAACGCCTCCTCGGACCAGCAGACGCCCTTGCCGGGGGCGTCCGCCTCCAGCAGGCCGATCCGTACGGTCCTGCCGCTCGCGGTGACGACATCCGCGGTGTCGCCGTCCACGACCTTCTTGACGGTCACCTGGACCGTGTCCTTCGGCACGCCTTTCGGCCGCGTCGTCTTGGCCGTCGCGGTCTTCGTCGCCTTGGGGGCGGATTTGGAGGTGGCTTTGGGGGTGACCGTTTTCGTGACGGTGACCGTCGGCTGCGGGCTGGCGCTGGGGCTCGGGGTCGCCGCGGCCGGCGTCTGCGTCTGCGTCTGAGACGGTGTCGGGCTCGGGCTCGGGCTCGCCGTTACCGCGGCGAACGCGGAGGTGGAAGCGGCGATGGGCACCGCGAGGGCCGCGGTGGCGAGGACGGCGAGTGCGCGTGAGGGGAAACGCACGGACGCTCCATGGGCTCGGGTACGGGGGACTGCGTCGGCTGTCGTGGAGCCGTTTCCTGGATTATGGAGTCCACCAGAAATCGATCGTTTACGCCAGTCCGTCCGGTCAGTTCCCTCGAATCACGTTCCGGCGGCTCAGCCCGTCTTGGCCCGCGCCGCCCTGTTCACCTCCCGTACGCCGGCGGTCGCGCAGGGCCGTACGACGTCGCGGATCACGCGCAGCGCCTGCAGGAAATCGGCGAGCTGGTTTTCGGTCAGCAGCCCGGTGAACCAGGTCTGGATGTCCTCGATGTGCTGGGGGAGCACCGACCGCAAGCGTTCCGCCCCCGCCCCGCTCAGCACCGCGTAAGAGGCGCGGCGGTCACTGGCGCAGGCGTGCCGCTCGACGAGCCCGTCGCGTTCCAGGCGATCGACCACGCGGGTGATCCCGCTCGTGGACAGCGAGGTCTGGGCGGCGAGGTCGCTCATCCGCAGCCGTCGTTCGGGCGAACGGGCCAGGCGGATCAGGGTCTCGAAGTCGACCTCGGAGAGTCCGGCGGCGGCCAGTGTCGGGCTGGTCTTGCTCGACAGCCCGGTGAAAACCTCCGCGAACAGGCCCATCGCCGTGAGCCGGGGGTCGTCGAATGGGTCCATGACCCAAGTCTACGGCACGATAGTTGACGTGAGGAATATTTCTCCGGTAGACATTTGCTGAGTGAGACATCCGCACAGCAACAATCTGGGGAGCAGCCATGAGCATCCGTGAGTGGGAGGGCCTGAAGGTCCCGACGGCCGGCGAGTTCGCGCTGGACAAGGCCCACACGCGCGTCGGTTTCGTCGTCAAGCACATGATGGTCAGCAAGGTCCGCGGCCACTTCGCCGACTACGAGGGCAAGATCGTCATCGCCGAGAACCCGCTCGAGTCCAGCGTGGACGTCGTCATCAAGGCGGGCACGATCGAGACCGGTGCGGCCGACCGCGACGGCCACCTGCGGAGCGACGACTTCCTGAGCGCCGACAAGTTCCCCGAGATCACCTTCCGCAGCAAGCGGGTGAGCAACCTGTCGGGCAACGAGTTCACGCTCGTCGGCGACCTCACGGTCCGTGACGTGACCAAGGAGGTCGAGCTCAAGGTCGAGTTCAACGGCGCCGCCAACAACCCCTGGGGTCAGGAGATCTTCGGGTTCGGCGCGGAGACCGAGATCGACCGCGAGGAGTACGGTCTGACCTGGAACCAGGCCCTGGAGACCGGCGGCGTCCTCGTCGGCAAGAAGGTCAAGATCGAGATCGAGGGCGAGGCCGTCCGCCAGGCGTAGCCTGTGCCGACGCTGAGGCGGGTTATCCACACTGTGTGCACAGCCCTTGTCCACATCCTGTGGACAAGGGCTGTGCATCGATCCAAACGCCCCGAAGCGTGGATCCTCGGAGTGATCCAGGACGGCACTCGGCAATCCGCTTTGCCGCCTTGGACGATCGCCGGTACGCTGTGCTGAGCAACGCGCTACCAGGAGGCTTCGCCTAGTCAGGTCTATGGCGCCGCACTGCTAATGCGGTTTGGGTCTTAAGCCCATCCGGGGTTCAAATCCCCGAGCCTCCGCAGTTCAAAGCCCCTCTCGCCGTTCTTCGGCGAGGGGGGCTTTTTGATCTCCACAGGGCCTCTAGTTGCAGTTGCTCTCAGCCTTCGGGCTGGGGGCGCTTTAAGTCCTCGCCCCACAGGGCCGCCCCCATGCGCTCGCTGGCGTCCTTCACCTGTGGACTGGCGATGTGGGTGTAACGCTCAGTGGTCGTCACCCGCGCGTGGCCGAGGATCTCTTGCACGACGCGGATGTGGACGCCCTGCTCGACGAGGAGCGTCCCGGCGGTATGCCGGGCGTCGTGGAGCCGGGCTTCCCTGACCCCGGCCTGGCGCAGGAGTGCCTTCCACATCTTGTAGTCCTCGCTGCGCTCCATCGGCCGGTCTGGTCGGGAGTTGTAGGCCAGCAGCGTGGGGGTGCGATAAGAACTTCAGATATGGGCGCGAATCTGTCGCACGGGATGTCCCAGCGCGGCACCGAGGACGGCTAGTTCCTCGTCGCTGAACCACTCACGTTGGGGATTCCAGACAGCAATCTCGAAGCGAGCGAAGCCGCATGGCCAGTCGTATTCCAGGGCATCGAGCGATGAGTCGGCACCACAGCAAGGGGCCTTGACGGCGAGGTTCGCGAAGCCCTCGTCGACGTGGGCTTCCAGGAGATCGTGCCACCATTCGGTGTCGATCGAGGCGCCGCAGTGCGGGCAGCCGATCCTTTCCAGGTTCGCGCCACAGTCGATGACGGCGACGTTGTCGTGCCACTCCACGTCTACTTCGGCATCCACGCCGTCTGGCTCGCCCGGGGCCAGGTCCGCCATGATCGCCGCAGCGCGATCGGCCGCGTCCCGTGCGGGTTGCCAGTGCGGATCGGTCGGAATGATCGACAGGATGTCGTCGCTCACAGACTTACTCGATTCGCCCCTACCTCATTCATGGACGATGACGTTAGCCGCTGTTGCGTCGTCGTGGGTCTTGCTGCGTGGCCAGCGTTCGCCGTGGGGGTCGGACCGCTCGGCTTCGCGGACTCTGCGGATTAGTGCAGCCGGACCGTCCTGCGTAAGGACGTCGAGGAGTTGCCGCCAGGTGATGAGCCGGTATCGGCTGACGGCGTCGGCGGCTCCATCGGTAAGCACGGCCGCGGCGTGTACCTGGTTGGCGGGGATGGTTCCGATAAGAGCCTGGTCGGCAGCGAGGGGGTCGGTGGATGCGACCCAGAAGCCGCCGTCGCGGTTGCGGTACTGGCCCAGGGTCTCGACGTACTCGCGGCGGGCTTCGGCATGTTCCGGTGTGCCGCCGCGCAGGCTGTCGAGCCGTGCCCGGTGGGGCGCGGCGACCTGTTCTAGCCGGTCGTCGCAGATCACCAGTGGCTCGGTCGTGCCGGTGTCGAGGATGAGGGTGCTGTCGCCGAGGACGAGCCAGTCGAGGTGGTCGGCGGCTTGGCGGAGCATGATGACGGTGGCGGAGGGGGAGCCGCCGTGGGTCAGGTCGCAGGTGAAGTCGTGTAGTGAGGTGACGTGTTTGATGCCCTGGGTGAGGAGTTCGGGCAGGGGGCCGGCGCTTTGGGTCATCTCGGCGAGCAGGGTGGAGCCGAGGGTGTGGGAGTACCAGCGCACGCTGTGCGAGCAGGCCGAGGTGACCCCTGGGGGGATGCTGGCGCCGTCGAGGAGGACGACGGCGTTGGCGGTGGCGCCGATGAAGTCTTCGTTGGGCCGGTCGGGGTAGGCGGGTTCGCTGGCGAAGGCGACGCGCATCAGGTGTCCTCGTGCCGGTAGAGCGGGCTGGCCAGTTCCGCCCGCACTGGTTCCCCGGTTTGCGGGTCGTATTCGACGCTGACCACGCCGGAGAAGCGGCGGTCGCCGACCTGCCCCCACAACGTGGCTCTCACTGGCCAATAGGTGGATGACGCCGAGGGAGCCGTGGGGGTGGATCCCGGCGACGGCCAGGAACGACCCGTTGCCGTCCGGCCGGGGCAGCCGGCCGAGGAAGGCCGAGTCGGTCGGCTGGGCGGGGTCGAGTAGGGAGCCGGACCGGTACTCATGGTCGGTGCGCGTGTCGACGAGCTTCCAGCCGATATCGTCGCGGTCCCAGTGGATGACCGGGTCGGCGTCGTAGGCCTGCCGCATACACAACGACCGGCTCATCGACGCCCTGGGCGCTCAGGCATTCGCCGCGTTGAGCGCCTCACCCGGTGCCCGCGCCTACTACGACGAGTTGCGAGCACGCGAGGTTGGCCATCATGCGGCTCTCCGCCAACTCGCCAACCGGCTGGTGGGAATCCTCCACGGGTGCCTGAAAACGGGCACAAAATACGACGAAGCAACTGCTTGGTCGCATCGCGCAGGAGGCGAACCGAAACAGACATCTGAGATCGCAGCTTGACTTTTAAGCGCATGGGATGTCTGCCGGTCCCGGCCGCCGGCAGCTCGGGCCGGTCGCGGGCCACCCGCACCGCTGTTTTCACCAAACCCGTCCCAGATGCGGTGCCTCTCGCCGAAGTCCGGCTGATGACACTCTGAGATCGCACCTACGATCTTGCATATGCCGGAGCACTCATGGTTCGAAATCGATGAACCGGACGAGCTGACCGAGACCGAACGGGCCTTTGTGACGGCCTTACGCGAGCAGACTGCGGATTTCGCGTCCGATGACACCGGCGGCGAGGTCACGTGGTGCGAGGACCGACTTGTTGCCTACCTAACTGTGATCGATCCAGAGGCACCCCTCAGCCTGATCGACTTCGGCGTGCACTTCAGCGGTGACCGAGTACAGGGCGATCGGCTACACAACCAGCTGCTAACGCTGCCTGACCAGCCGTCAGGCTGGGCACTGGATGAGACAGGAACGGTTCAGGAACTCGCACGCCGATCCACGCGCTGGTTCCATGCCATGCTGCGCAGGCCGGTGATGTTGTACGTCTGGCTGCATAACGGCTACGCCTACGCGGCCAGATATGTCCTGGCGGACACAGACGAGACCATCAGCCAGTGTTACAACGATCACCTTGCCCCGCCCGGCCAGGCAGAGGAACTGATCGCGGCCGGGCACGTGCACGGCAAGAACTGGATACAGACGGTAGGACTGCCTGTCCCGGACCTCTACCTGCATATCCGCGGCAACCTGGACGAGGCCGCAATGAAGAACAGCAGGGCCGCCACAAAGCGTGGGCCTATCACCGGGGTCTGGTACGAGTAGCCGCAGTGCTAACGCCGCTGAGAGCAGGCAGCTCGTGACGGTTGGCAGGCAACGGACGACCTCAAGCACACGCGGGCTGTATGACGCGACGTTGGCTACACGGGAGCCGATCTTCAAGCCACGTCGGCAAGTAGGCTGACCGCGGTTGCCCGCGACGGTGAAGGAGCCACTGATGACCACCGATCCAACGCTGACCCGGATCGGCCAGGGAGTGGAGTTGCATCACCACCAAGGTCGGCGTGATGCCGCTCGGGACTTGTTCGCGCAGATCTGGGATGACATCGGCGGTGAGCAAGGCGACCCGCTGCATGTCTGCGTTCTTGCCCACTCGATGGCCGATGTGCAAGACGATGTGCACCAGGAGCTGATGTGGGATCTGCGAGCGCTTGCCGCCGCTGATCGGGTCACCGATGAGGAGGTGGCGCACGCTGGGGTGACGCTTCCGGTGGCGGGCTTGTACCCATCGTTGCACCTGAACTTGAGTGAGTGCTATCGCAAGCTGGGCGATTTCGGTCGCGCCCGCGAGCACCTTCAGCAGGCCCGAGCCGGGATCGGCGCGCTCGGCGACGACGAGTATGGGCAGCTCATCAGGGGTGGCCTGGAGCGGCTGGCCGAGCAGTTGGGTGAGGCCATCTGACTGCGCACCCCGCGAGTCCCCGCACCACGCTCCTTCATCGCCTCTGCTACGTACGGCGATGCCTACCGCTCGACTCGGACGAGCGGAAAACAGCTTCCGGCGCCTCAGCGACCGCGCAATAGCATCCGAGCATGGACACGCTGTCTGATCTCGACCACGCGTTGGAGGCTCTCTACGCGGCCTTCTCTCGGTATCCGCTTCCAGCCAAGACCGAGGTGTGTGGCCACTGCGTGTCCGATGAACAGGTTCGTGCGACGCGCGCAGCACCCCTCCGCATGCTCACCGCATCCGCCCTGGAGCCCTACGCCTGGAAAGCCCTGTACACATGGGGAGACGTCCAGGAGTTCAAGCACTATCTGCCCCGGTTACTGGAGCTGCTCATCCTCGAAGAACTCGATGGCCTTCACGCCCGCTCCTTGATGCTGCGAGTCGGCGTCAGGTGGCAAAGCTGGCCCAAGAGCGAGCAGGAAGCTGTCATTGGCACCGTCGGCGCATGGTGGCGACAAGTTATCCGCGTGACTCTGGAGACGGCACTGAACCGCGATCCACAGCGCCTCCGGCGGGGGCCGACTGCGGGACGGCGACGCGTTGGAGAGCGCAAGCCGTGAAGGGCTGAGCGAGGAGCCCACGCGGGTCAAGAGCCCGCTCTGGCGACCACATCCTCGGGGCCGGCCGCGGGCGGGAATCCCGTGCTGGCCCCCCACATCTCCGCGAACCGGCCGTCGTCGATGCGGAAGATCTCGAACAGCATGGGCTGCGCGTCGTCGCCCGGGGCCGTGATCCCCTCGACGGTCGAGCGGACGGCGGCCTTGTCGCCGTCAACCAGGATGTCCTGGGCGACGACACGTATCCCGGGAAACCGGGCGACGAGCGCGCGCCAGGCGTCCTTGCCCGCCTCGAATCCCGGGGTGCCGAGCGGATGGCTGAAGAAGTCGGGGGCGTGCAGGTCGGCGGCCTGGTCGAATCGCCGGCTGTTGAAGCATTCCTGCATCCGACGCACCAGGGTGGTCGCGTCCTCGCGTGTGGTCATCGGCGTGGTCTCCTCGTGGCTGACGGGTCCGATCAGGATGAGCGGCGCGGACTCTAACCGGTGCGCCGCCCCGGTTTTCGCCATACTATGCGGTGCGCCGCCCCGGTTATGCTCATATCGACATGTCCAGCCAGCCACCTCAGCCGGCCCCAGCGAACCCGACGGCAGCTCACGGGAGCGACCGGGAGCTGCGGGCCGACGCGCGCCGGAATCGCGAGCGTGTCCTGCGAACCGCGCAGCAGTTGTTCGCGACGGAGGGGCTCGGCGTCTCGCTCGATGAGATCGCCCGCCGCGCAGGCGTCGGCCCCGGCACCGTGCACCGGCACTTCCCGACGAAGGAAGCGCTCTATCTCGCCGTCGCGACCGACCAGCTCAGGCAACTGGTGGCGGAAGCACAAGCACTTGCCGCCACCAGCGATCCCGCGGCCCTGTTCACGCTGCTGTCCGCGATGATGGCCAGCGGCGCCGAAAACGTAGCGGTGAAAAGCGCGCTGGTGGCGGCCGAGTTCGACCTGCGCACCGCCGCCCCGGACGTCGCGGCAGATCTCACGCGCCATGTCGCGGACCTGCTGGATCGCGCACACGCGGCCGACGCCGTGCGTCCCGACCTCACCGTCGACGAGGTGATGGCACTGGTCGCCGGTGCCTTCGCCGCGATCCGCCACGCCGGCGCGGAAACCAGCCGCGAGCGCTCCGCGCACATCGCCCAGCTCATCCTCGACGGGCTACGACCCCAGCCCCGATAAGCAGCGCCGGAGGGAGTGTCTTGGTCGCGAGAGGACTCATTGTGTGATGTGCGCCGGGCCGCGTGCTGGACTACGACTACGTCATCTACGAGGTCGGCAGCACCGGCGCGGTTCCCTCCTCGGTGCCAGGCGCGGCCGAATTCGCCTACTCCGTCGCCGAATTCGAGTTCGCTGAGCGGCTGCGCGCCAGGCTGGCGGAGCTGCCGGCCGATGCCGGGGTCAGCGTGGTCGGCGGCGGGTTGACCGGCATCGAGACCGCAGCGGAACTCGCCGACCAAGGACGCACGGTCACTCTGGTCTGCGGCGGATCGAGGTGGTGAACTGCAATAACACGCCCGCGCTTGCCGCCTGCAGCGGCGACCACCTGGAGGGTGTCTTCCTGGCCGACGTCGTCGGCGGAAAGATCACCCACTTCTACGCCATCCGCAATCCGGACAAGCTCCTCGCACTGGCGGCGCCGCGTCAGATCAGCCGCTAGGAGTCCGGACGTGCTGTTGGTCAGGCGGGGGTTTCGGCGGTCGCGGTCAGGACCGCGCGGCCGAGGGTGTGGCCGGCCATGGTGAAGCCGAGGAGGGCCGGGGTGGCGTCGGCCGGGACGCCGATGGACTCGACGTCGAGGGCGTGCACCACGATGAAGTAGCGGTGCGGGCCGTGCCCGGCCGGCGGCGCGGCGCCGATGAAGCGGGCCGCGCGGACATCGTTGGGCAGTTGGAAGGCGCCCTCGGGAAGGCCCGAGCCCGTGTCGTCGCCGGCGCCCTCGGGCAGCTCGGTGACGGCGGCGGGGATGTCGGCGACCGCCCAGTGCCAGAAGCCGGACCCGGTGGGGGCGTCGGGGTCGTAGACGGTGACCGCGTAGCTCTTGGTGCCTTCCGGGGCGCCGCTCCAGGACAACTGCGGGGAGATGTCCTTGCCGCCGGGGACGCCGGAGGAGAACTGCTCGGGCGGCCAGGGGGCGCCGTCGGTGACGGTGGTGCTGGTGACGGTGAAGGAGGCCGCCTCGGGGAGGCGGGCGAAGGGGTCGTTGGCGCTCATCGCGTCGTTCCTTTCAGGCTGTGCTGCGGGCTGGCGGTGATGCGGCCGGCGGAGAGCCGCGGTTCGTGTAGAGGCATCGCCTCTCGTCGACCGCTGAATCGACTCTAGCATCAAAAATCGATTATTTGTCGAATCGTCTATGATGGCCCGCATGACCCAGACGGCTCACCCCTCGAACTCGCCGGGGAAGCAGATGCTCTCCGAGCAGGTCTACGCGCACCTGCGGGACGCGATCATGCGCGGGGACTACGCTCCCGGTGACGCTCTCAAACCGCAGGACCTCGCCAAGGAACAAGGCGTGAGCCTGGCCGTCGTGCGCGAGGCGCTCGTACGGGTGGTCGGCGAGGGTCTCGCCGACCGGCTGCCCAACCGCGGCTTCGCCGTCCCGGCCTTCTCCGACCGCCGATGGCAGGAGATCGCGGAAGCCCGCCGGACCATCGAACCGGTCGTGCTGCGCATGTCCATCGAACGCGGCGACGTCGACTGGGAGGCCCGCGTACGAGCCGCTCACCACCGTCTGGCCCGCACCCCGGCGTTCGTGCCCGAGGAGGGCGAGCACTACAGCAGCACATGGTCCGAGGCCCACCGCGTCTTTCATCGCACCCTGCTGGAGGGCTGCGGCAACCCCGTCCTGCTGGAGACGTTCGACCGGATGTGGACCGCCAGTGAGCTGGCCCGCCGCTGGGCGGCGCAGCGCAACCCCGACAGGGACGCCCTCGGCGAGCACCGCCGGCTGGAGGAGGCGGCGCTGGCCCGCGACGCCGACACCGCGGCCGAGGTGCTGGCCCAGCACCTCACCCTGACCGCGGCCGCACTGACCGGCTGCACCCACCAGGCGAAGGACGCCTGACAGGTCTCATGCGTAAGTGGGAGTGCGTGACCCCTCGGCGTCCGATGGCGGCGGCACGGCGACCGGCTGAGGTGCACGCGAAGCGGGCTTGCCCCTTCGTCGTCCGGGGACGGCATCAGGCACCACCAGGGGAAGAGGCCTCTTGTGGCGTGGGCATGGAAGCGGTCGCGGTGAGCGCTTCGCCGGTGCCGTACGGGCAGTTCCCGGTCTCCCGCGCGGGCGTCGCGCTTCAGCCGCCCGCGCGGTCCACGAACGCGGCCGCCGTCGCCGGAGGCTCAGCCGAGGCTCTCATCGAGCCTCGATGAGGGGTTGGAGGGGCTTGGGCTAGCTCTCCCAGGTGGCGTTCTTCAGCACGGTGGCGAGCCCGGGAGTGGCCCACTGGTCGACGATCAGGAGCCGCTCCTTCGGCAGGTACCACTCGCGCTGCTTGAACGTCGACTTCTCCGTCGCGTCGGTGTACGTGACGCAGCGCCCCGGCCATACGCGGTAGTGCGCCTTGTGGCCCTCTCCGATGTTCCGGTAACCGACCGCGATCGCCTTGCCGAGGACATGGCCGAGCTTGGGGTCGGTCGGGCAGGGCGCCACGTCGACGGCGGGATAGAACGGTCCATTGACAGGGTTGTAGCGCTGGAAGCCTTCGCCCCCGGTCTTGAGCGTCTTGGCTCCCATCACCCAGAAGCCGCGGCACCTGGGCTCGAAGTAGTGGCCCTTGGGCTTGGCGCAGGCGCCGGTCACCACGTGCACCTGATCGGCGCTCCGGTAGACCCGCCAGGCGCGGGGGATCTCCAAGGTCAGCCCGCCGGACAGCCGCAGGGACGTGGTGGAGGAGGCGGAGGCGCGGTCGGCGCCGACCACGGCGACGGCCCCGGCGACGGCACCGGCAGCGGCGACCAGCGAGATCATTTTTCTCATCACGGCGCAAATAGTAGTGATGATCTATATATGGGTCATTAGGGTACGTCGTTCGTCGGAAGATCTCGATCCACGAAAGGGGCGGATGTGGGCTCTTCGTACGTTGTCACCGGGGGTGGCCGCGGCGTCGGACGTGCGCTCGTCGAACGACTCCTTCACGACGCCAACAGCGTCGTCGTGATCGAATTCGACCCTTCGGCACTCGAGTGGACCCGCACCCACCCGGCGGGTTCCCGGGTCATCGCGGTGGCCGGCGATGCCGCCGACGAGACCGTCGCGGAGCGGGCCGCCGACCTGGCGCAGGCAGCGGGCCCGCTCGCCGGCTGGGTGAACAACGCCGCCGTGTTCCGCGAGGCCTCACTGCACTCCCCGTCGGCGCGCGAGGTCCTGGATCTCATCGGGGCGAACTTCAACCCGGCGGTCGTCGGATGCATGACCGCGATCCGCCGCTTCCTGAGCGCCGGTGCGGGCGGGGCGATCGTCAACGTCTCCTCCCACCAGGCGCAGCGGCCGGTGCGTGGCTCCCTGCCGTACGCGACGGCCAAGGCCGCCGTCGAAGGACTCACCCGGGCACTCGCGGTCGACTACGGACCGCGCGGCGTCCGGGTCAACGCCGTCGCCCTCGGCTCGATCAGCACCGAACGCTATGAGGCGTTCCTCCGCGGTCAGGAGCCCACGGCGGCCGCACGCGTCGAGAACGAGATGAGCCTGCTGCACCCCGTCGGCAGGGTGGGACGCCCGGAGGAGGTGGCCGCCACCATCGCCTACCTGCTGTCCGATGAGGCGAGCTTCATCAACGGCGCGACCGTTCCGGTCGACGGCGGCCGGTCGATACTCGGACGCGACCCCGAAGAAGCCTGAAGCCCGGGCTCACCCGCGGCGATCAGCGCCCGAGGCCGGCGTCGCGGGCGCGGATGATCGCCTCCGCCCGGTCGGCGGCCTGGAGCTTGGTGAGCACCGCGTGCACGTGGTTGCGTACGGTCTTCTGGGACAGGAACAGCCGCGCGGCGATCTGGCTGTTCGACAGGCCGGCGGCCACCAGGTCGAGCACCTCGTGCTCCCGGGCGGTCAGGGCCGGGAACGGCGAGACGCCGCCGGCCTGCGGTCTCGGGGCCAGGAAGTCGGCGATGCGCGAGGCCAGCACCGCACCGAACACGACGCCGCCGCCGGCCACCGTGGTGATCGCGCGGACGACCTCGTCCGGCTCGGCGCCCTTGAGCAGATAGCCGCGGGCGCCGGCACGGAGCGCGTCGAAGACGGTGCCGTCCTCCTCCGACATCGTGAGCACCACGACGCCGATCTCCGGGTGCTTCTCGAGGATGCGACGGGTGGCCTCGATGCCGTCCATGCCGGGCATCTGCACGTCCATGACCACCACGTCGGGCTCTCGCTCGTCGGCCTGCCGCAGAGCCTCGACGCCGGTCGAGGCCGTCCCGGCGACCTCGACCTCGTCGATGCTGCTCAGCAGGGCCGCGAAGCCCTCACGGAACACCGGATGGTCGTCCACCACGAGGACCCTCACCGGCCGCTTAACGGTCATCTCCTGCCTTTCCAGTAGCCGTGAGCACGGGCGTCTGCCCGGACGGCGTGACGGGCAGCCGCGCCCACACCCGCGTACCGGCCGGCTCCACGGAGGTCACGGTGCACGACCCGCCGAGTTCGGCGGCCCGTTCGCGCAAGGACACCAGTCCCACACCGGCCACCGCCTCTGCGGCGAGGCCGGCGCCGTCGTCGACGATCTCCACGTCGAGGTGCCCGCCTTCGACATCCTGAGTGAGCGAGACCACGCACTCGCCGGCCTGCGCGTGCCGGACCACATTGGTGATCGCCTCCGACGCGATCCGGTACGCGGCGACCTCCACGGCGGCCGGCAAACCGGTGAGGTCACCCCGCTCCTCGACCCGCACGGAGAGCCCGGGGGCGCGCAGCCGCTCCGCCTGCTGACGGATCGCCCCGACCAGGCCGACGTCGTCGAGCGCGGGCGGACGCAGGCCGTGCACCAGCCGCCTCACCTCGGCGAGCATCCCGGTGAGCTCCTGACGAGCCAGGCCGAGGATCCGGTCGGCGTCCTCGTTCGACCTGCGGGCGGTGATCCGGGCGGTGTCGATCCGGGACGCGACCGCCGCGAGGGCCGGCCCCAGACCGTCGTGGAGCTCGCGACGCAGGCGGCGGCGCTCGTCCTCCACGGCCGAAACGATGCCCTCACGGCTGCGCTGTAGTTCCTCCGCGAGCCGTACGGCACGGGACGCCGCGGCGGCCTGGCGGATCAGGTCGGCCAGCAGCCGTTCGTCGTCGGACGTGAGCCGGCGGCGGGCGGCCCGGCGCGGCAGCAGCAGCCGTCCGATTATCTCGCCGCGATAGGTGATGGGCAGCGCCTGCGTCTCGGCGGGGCGCTCGCCGTCCTCGACGAGCAGCACCTCGCCGCTGACCTGGGTGATCTCCACGCCCACGTAGGGCGTGCGGAAGGCCCGGGCCACCGTTTTGGCCAGCGTGACGAGTTGCGCCTCCGAGTCGTCGGTCCGCTCCAGCCGCTCGGCGAGCCCGGACATCACGTGATAGGGGTCGTCCCGATCGCCGACGATCCAGCGCCGCACCAGACGCCACAGCCGGTGCCGCAGTTGCGCGTACAGGATGGCGACCGCGAAGACGGCGATGACCAGCCGTTCCCCTTCGTTCAGGCGCGGCCCGAGCAGCCGGCCGGCGCCGCCCAGGACCAGCAGGTCGAGGACGAACGTCAGGGCGAGCAGGAGGCCGTACACGAGCGTCCCGCCGAGCAGCCGGTCGACGTCGACGAGGTCCGGCCGGACGATTCCGATCGCGACCGATGCGGAGGTGAGGGCTACGGCGACGGTCAGGCCGACGGTGCCGAACCAGAGGGGCAGCAGCCGGAACGTGAGCATGACCAGGAGGTCGACCACGGCCGCCCACACCAGCCAGCGCATCCGGGCGCGGTCGACGCCGGTCACCGTACGGTAGCGCCGCACCACCACGACGAACGGAGCGACCAGGCTCAGCGGGAGGCACAGCTGCGCCACCCGCAGCACACCGGTCCAGACGGCGTCCGGCAGCGGGAGATAGAGCGCCTCGATGTTCAGCCCTCGCAGTGGCGCGGGCAGCGGGGTGGATTCCGCGGTCGCCTGGGCGATGGCGGACGGGGCCGCGATGAGGGCCAGCGGGAGCAGGCTCGTCAGCGCGAGGCTGACCAGCGAGGCGACCCGCCACCACCCGGAGGGCAGCTTCCCGTCCGGGAACAGCAGCAACACCAGGGGGAGCAGCAGCACCAGGCCCGCGCCGAGTCGCTGGAAGACGATGAAGGCGACGGACGCACCCGGGAGCGCGGGATCGTGCGTGGTGGCGTAGGCGAGCCACGACGACGCAACGCCGTCCAGCGCCCACCAGGCGCCGAAGGCCGACATCAGGCGGCCGAGTGGATGATGCGGATAGCGGCGGAGCACCACCATGCCGGCCGCGGCCAGTGCGACACCCGCTATCGCGTCGAACCCGCCCGGCTGCAGTTCGAGCACGGCACGGTGGGCCTGCGGCACCCGCAGATCGATCAGCGCCGCCACCGGTGTGGCGGTCACGACGATCGCGAAGAGCACAGGCCCGAGGCTCAGGCGCGAAGGCCGACGAACCGTGACAATCTGCACCAGGAAAGTGTGCCTCAGCAGGTGTCCGATGTCCCTAGGACGCGGGTCCCACCTGGCCTGGGACGCGAGAGATGCCGGGAATCGGGACACGACGCCCTGACCGTCTGGGCCGGTCGTTCATGAGGATCGTCCTCGTCGCCGCTCCCGACCTCACGAGTCGGCCGCCTCCCAGTCGAAGGAACAACGATGACCGAGACCTCGTCCGTACACGCCCAGAGTCACACCGCCGGTGCGTCCTCGTCCGCGCCGCCCGCCGAGACGACCGTACGCCGGCTGGCCCTGGGCCTTTCCACCGGCGCGCTGGCCTGGTCGGCCGTCAGCTTCGTCTACGGCTTCGACCCGGCGGCCGAAACGGGAATCAAGATCACGGACCTGGGCGGTCTGGCGTTCCAGTTCGGCGCCTGGTCCCTCCTCGCGATCATGGTCCGTACCCGCGCGACCGGCGTGAGCCGCGTGGCGCGCGCCATGCTGCAGGTCGAGCGGGTGCTGCTGGCCCTGGCCATGGCGTGGAGCGTCTCCCACGCATTCCTGCCCGCCCAGCGTGACAGCGTCTGGATGGGGATCCTCGACGCGTTCTGGCCGCTGTCGATGCTGGGCATGTTCGTGATCGGCGTCAAGGTCGCCCTCAGCGGACGGTGGCGCGGAGCGGCCCGCTTCTGGCCGCTCGTCGCCGAAAGCTGGGTGGTCGTGACCCTCCCGGCCATGGCCATCCTCGGCACTTCCGTCTCGGACGTCGTCGGTGCGGCCCACCTGCTCGTGGGCTACACGACGCTCGGCCTCATCATCGCGTTCCGTCCCGAGCTCGTACGCCGCGAGGACTGAACGACGGCGTCCTCACAGTCGCGGGGCCGTGACACCGGCGACGCGGGTGAGGTCGAGCTTGGTCTCGTCTTCGCTGCCGGGGACGACCGTGTAGACGACGATCTTCAGGTCGGTGTCCGAGCCGGAGAGCACATCGCAGTCGACGGTGATCTCCCCGACCGCCGGGTGCCGGATCGTCTTGCGGTCCTCGGCGTGCCTGCCGACGGCGCCGGAGTGCCACAACCGGGCGAACCGCGGATTGCCGTCCAGCGTCCGGCGGATCAGCCCGCTGAGGCGCGCGTCCTGCGGGTAACGGCCGGAGGCGCGGCGCAGGTCGGCGACGATGGCCCGGTCGGTCGCCTCCGCGTTCTCCGAGACGACGGGCCATGCCGCGAGGCGCCCCCGATCGGCCGGAACAGGAAAACGCGAGCGCACCAGATTCCGCTCCTCCGGCGCGAGCACGGAGGGATCGCCGAGGAGCGCCGCCCAACCGCGGTTCCACCACAACAGCCGCCAGTCGGCGGCGAACACGGCGACCGGCGCGTCGCCCAGCCGGGTGAGCACCCGCTGCATCCCGGGCGGGATGTGATCGCTGATCACGCCGTCCGGGGGCGGCTGCAGCCCGGCGAGCCGGTAGAGGTGGTCGCGCTCGGCGCGGTCGAGCTGCAGCGCCCGCGCCAGCGCGGCGGCGACCTGCGCCGACGGTGTGGTCGCCCGGCCCTGCTCCAGCCGTACGACGTAGTCCACAGAGACGCCCGCGAGGTCGGCCAGTTCCTCGCGGCGCAGGCCGGCGGCACGGCGTACGCGGCCGGCGGGCAGGCCGACAGCCGCGGGGGAGAGCCGGTCGCGCCAGGCGCGGATCGTCGCGCCGAGGCTCGTCTCGTCCGTCGTCATGCGCCCATTCTGCGTGGTGGTGGGACTGGCGGTGAGACGCCAGGGTGGTACTGCCTGTCCTACCGGAGAGCTCTCCCTGGCTGCCCGTCCCCGAAAGGCCGACGCTCGACGCATGACCATCACGTTCATTACCGGCGCCAACAAGGGCCTCGGGTTCGAGACCGCCCGCCGCCTCGTCGACCTCGGCCACACCGTCGTCCTCGGCGCCCGCGACGCCGAACGCGGCCGGACGGCCGCCGACAAGCTCGGCGTACGCTTCGTGCGGATCGACGTCACCGACGACGCGTCCGTCGCCGCCGCGGCGGCCGACGTCGCCGCGCACGAGGGCCGCGTCGACATCCTGGTCAACAACGCCGGGATCCTCGGCCCGCACGTGCCCGCCGACGAGCTGACCGCGGACCACGCGCTCGAGGTCTTCCAGACGAACGTCGTGGGCATCGTCCGCGTGACGAGTGCCTTCCTGCCTCTTCTCCGTGAGTCGGAACACCCGGCGATCATCAACGTGAGCAGCGGCACGGGGTCGTTCGCGCTGACCCACGACCCGCAGCGGGTGGAGTCGACGGTCGTGGGGCCGCTGTACACGTCCTCGAAGTCCGCGGTGACGATGCTCACGACGCAGTACGCCAAGGCGTTGCCCGGCATCCGGGTCAACGCCGCCGACCCCGGCTACACCGCGACCGACCTCAACGGGCACAGCGGCCACCAGACCGTGACGGAGGGGACCGACGCGATCGTGACGCTCGCGACCGAGGGAGCCGACGGCGGAACGGGCCGGTTCATCGACCGCTTCGGGCCCGTGCCCTGGTGACGGCGGCAGCGGAGCCGGACGAGATCGTTTTGAGCGGCGTCGCGGGTGATGGCTACCGTTTCCCGGTGATCACCTTGCCTGATGTCCTCGCCCGTGCGGCCGGCGGTCACCTGCCCGAGCCGGGTGCCGGTCCGACCATCGTCCCGCAGCCGTCCGCGCGTCATGCGGGAGTCATCGCCTTCACCGCGCACAACGTGATCTTCGCCGATGTCGGCGAGGACTGGATCAGGTCCCGGTTGCCCGACGACGATCTGTCGGCGCCGCTCAACCCGCCGTTCCTCGCGGACCTGGAAGAGCGAACGGGACGCCGCGTCAACAACATCGACATGCTCGCCCTGGCCGCCCCCGCCGAAGGTCCCCCGCCCGTCGAGTTGGCCGAAGTCACGGACGCGGCCCATCCGCGCGTCCAGCGTGCCCATCGCTACCGCGACGACGTACGCGTCTGGACCTGTCCGGGAGGGCTCGTGCTCATCGGACGGGGAGTGGGCGGGCGGTGGGAGGTCGCGCTCGAGGTCGAGCCGGAAGGCCGTGGGCGCGGCCTGGGCCGCGCCCTCGCCCGGGCGGCCCGGCATCTCACTCCGCACCCGCTCTGGGCGCAGATCGCTCCGGGCAACGCCGCGAGCGTACGGGCGTTCCTCGCCGCGGGTTACGTCCCGATCGGCGCCGAGGCACTCCTCGTCCCGCCTTCCGCCAGCTGAGGCCGGGGAATCGTACGGGCGATCAGGGCAGGGCGTCGATCAGCCGGTGGCGGAGCCGGGGTGCGTGGGCGGGGTCCGTGTGGAGGGTCAGGGTCAGCCCGTCCTCGGCGGCGCCGGCGAGCACGGCCATCAGGGTGGCGAACTGCCCGGGAGGTTCGGCGTCGAGCAGTTCCTCGGCGTGCTCCACGGCCAGATGGACCGGCCCGATGTCACGCAGGGAGTCGGTGAGGGCGTCCCAGTTGCGGCCGAAGTACGCCGGGAGGCGCAGGGCCCGTGCCACCTCGTCGAAGAAGGCGGCACGGGTCCGGCAGGCCCGCCCGTCGACGACCGCCGGGCCAGGGTCGGTGGTCACCGTGAGCCACGGAGGCAGCGGACGCGTGGCGGAGGCCATGAGAGGTCCTAGAGCCTGTAGAAGTCGGTG
The DNA here is from genome assembly GCF_006874435.1 of Microbispora sp. KK1-11. Taxonomy (NCBI): domain Bacteria; kingdom Bacillati; phylum Actinomycetota; class Actinomycetes; order Streptosporangiales; family Streptosporangiaceae; genus Microbispora; species Microbispora sp. KK1-11. The sequence continues at coordinate 131,304 of NZ_VIRJ01000027.1, forward strand.
TAGTGGTTGGGCGAGAACCAGGTCACGCCGGTGCTGCGGTTGACGACGATCCGGTACGCGTCACGCGAGGCGCCGCGCGCACGGGAGTAGACGTCGTACTCGTAGTAGGTGGCGCCGCTGGGAAGCTGGCCCTCCCGGTTGTAGAAGCGCCCGCCGGTGTAGTTGTACCTGCCGTCCGGCCAGGAGTACCAGCCGCTGCTGGTGGGATACCCCTTCCCGGCCCAGATCGCGTTCGCCGAGCGGGCGTCGGCACAGCGAGAGATTGTGCAGGAGCTGTAGACCGACGCGTGGGCGGGAACGGTGCCGGTCACTCCGGTGAGGGACACGATGGCGGCGATCACGACGGTGATCCGTCCCGGCCAGGACGGCCGGAAGCGTCGCGGAGTCTGCACGAGACCTCCTTGTGGGGGCGAGGGGACAGACATTCGCCAGCATCACCTCGAAACCGGGACGAACCAAGGTAGAGATTGGTGAAATCCCGCCGTCTTTTTCCGTATGCCCCGGGGTGTGCTTTGTTCCTCTACAGATCGATTCAGGATTGACGCATGAGCGAAGCCGCAAACAGTACGTACGCGCAGGACCCGACGGCGAAGGCCGGCTACGTGCTGGAGTTCGAGGACACCTTTGACGGAGACGGGCTCGACGAGAGTCGCTGGATCCCGCGTTATCTGCCCCAGTGGACCACATGGGCCGCCTCGGCGGCCCGATATCGCGTAGGGGACGGTCGCCTGCGCCTGCTGATCGAGGAGGATCAGCCGCCGTGGTCGCCGGAGACGGAGGGCCGGATGCGCGTGTCCTTACTGCAGACAGGCGTGTTCTCCGGTCCGGTGGGCAGCGCCGTCGGCCAGCACGGGCGGGGCGGCCGGGCCGTCGTCCGCGAGGCGCAGGACGAGGCGCGGCTCTACACCCCGCACTTCGGCCTGATCGAGATGCGTGCCCGGGCCACCGACGATCCGCGCGCCATGGTCGCACTGTGGATGATCGGCTTCGAGGACGCGCCCGAGCGTTCCGCGGAGATCTGCGTCTGCGAGATCTTCGGGCGTGACGTACGGCCGGACGCGACGGCGGTCGGCATGGGGGTCCACCCGTTCGGCGATCCCGCGATCACCGACGAGTTCGCCGCCGAGGTCCTCCCCATCGACGCGCGCGAGTTCCACGTGTACGCGGTCGAGTGGACCTCGGATCGGGTGACGTTCCTCGTGGACGGCCGGCACGTCAAGACCATCCGGCAGTCGCCGGACTATCCGATGCAGCTCATGCTCGGGATCTACGAGTTTCCCGACGCGGAGGGGCCCGAGCGGGTGGGGCCGTACCCCAAGGAGTTCGTGGTCGACTACGTGAGGGGCTATCGGCCCGTGACGGATTGAGCCGTACGAGAGGCGCGGCTGGCGGGTATGAGGCATTTGAAGCGTAATGCCCGGATGGTCGAGGCGGATCAACCGGTGCTCGGCCGTCCGGTGAAGGATCGGGGGATCTGATGCTGAGATGGCTCATCGTCCTGGTGGCGGCCGTGGTCGCGGCGCTGTCAGGGGTCACCGCAGGGTACGCGGCGCCGCCGGATGTCAGCGATCAGGACAAGGCATTCCTGGTCGGTGCGCACCAGGACAACCTCGCGGAGATCCAGGGCGGGCAGCTCGCCGAGCGGCAGGCCGGCAAGCAGTCGGTCAGGGACGCCGGCAAGAAGTTCGTGGCGGACCACACCTCTCTCGACGACCAGCTCAAGCGGGTGGCCAAGCAGGTGGGCGTGGACCTGCCGAGCCAGCCGAGCGAGGAGCAGCAGGCCGAACTACGGCGGTTCGCCGCCAAGAGCGGCACCGCGTTCGACCGCGCGTGGATCGACGCTCAGGTCAAGGACCACCTCAAGACCCTGGTCTTCCTGGACAAGGAAATCTCGACCGGTTCTTCCCAGGACGTGAAGAAGCTGGCCCGGGACGCCAAGCCGGTGGTCCGGGAGCATCTCGACCTGGTCGAGAGCATTCAGAGCGGTGAGTGACGACCGGTGCCGGCCGGGGCCGGTCTCCGGCCGGCACGTCCCCTCCCCGCAGGCTCACCCGAACAGTTTGACCAGCAGCAGGATGACGAGCGCCCAGCAGACGAGACCCGCGACCACGACCGCGATGAGCCCGCGGAGCCGATACCGTTTGCCGGGTGGGCCGGGTTGCTCGTCCACGTCTCCTCCACGTCGGGGTGTGTTCCCGCGTGCACCCCGCGTGGTGCTGATACCCCGCGGGTCATGAGTCGTTCGTCACTCAGAGTGATGTGTGTGTTGCCGGGAGTGGCAGCACTCGTTGGCTCCCCGATGGAACCAGTGTGGACGGCAACGCGCTCCGAGTCCCCCGATTCCCGCCGGTCCCGGGTTCGCGTGAATAGGGTGCGGTCATGCGGATCTTCACGAACCTCGCCGAACTCAAGGCGGCCAAGGGCGAGCATCTCGGGTACGGCGACTGGCGAGAGATCGGTCAGGAGAGGGTGAACGCCTTCGCCGACGCGACGGACGACCACCAGTGGATCCATGTGGACCCGGACCGGGCGAAGGACAGCCCGTTCGGCGGCACCATCGCCCACGGATACCTCACGCTCTCGCTGCTGCCGTCGCTGCTCGGCGAGCTGTACCGCGTGGACGGCCTGCGCATGGCCATCAACTACGGGCTGAACAAGGTGCGCTTCCCCCGGCCGGTTCCCGTCGGGTCCCGCGTACGGGCGGGAGCGGAGATCACCGACGTCAAGGGCACTCCCTCGGGCACCCTCGCGAACCTCCGCGTCACGATCGAGGTCGAGGGCGTCGACAGGCCGGCCTGTATCGCCGAAATGCTCACGCTCTTCGTTCCCCAGGAGTGACTCCGGCGCGCCCCCGGTCCGCCCGCCCTCCCGCCGCGCTCCGCGCGTACGGCGTCGGCCTGACCGGGGGCGGAGCGGCTTATTGGCGCAAGCAGGGGTGACGGGTCTGGTAGAGTTACACCCGTTGCAGGGCACCGCAGGTGAACAGGCAGCAAAGCGGCCGTAGCTCAATGGATAGAGCATCTGACTACGGATCAGAAGGTTAGGGGTTCGAGTCCTCTCGGCCGCGCACATCATAGAAGGCCCGTGACCAGGGAAAACCTGGAAACGGGCCTTAGTGTTTTCGGGCTTCACGCAGTCTCTTCCGTGTCTGTGGGAGCCACCTTGGGAGCCACCCGTTTCGGTCGGCCCAGTAGAGCGCTCGAAATGGCTTCCGTCGCCGCCCGCTTGTCGCCCTCCATGAGGTGGCCGTACACGTCCTTGGTGATCGCGATGCTCGCGTGTCCGAGGACGTCGGAGACGACGTGGAGAGGCGTCCCCTGGGCGAGCATCTACGAGGCCCCTTCTCGGCGACCTCGCCGCTCAATGTGATCTGCCAGAGCTACCCCGACCACCAGCTCACCCGGCTACTTGAGAACGGCACGCGTATCCGGTGCCTGTTCCTGGCCCCAAGGGCGAGGCCATCGGGGCCCGCGAGCGCGAAGAGCACTACACCGACGGCACCCTCCAGACGTTGACGGCCGCTCAACATCAGCACGCTCACCTGGCTGCGCGACCGGCTCGACCCCGAGGCCGCCGAATGGCTGCTACGGAAGCCTGCACACGGTAGGTATCAAGGGCGGCGCTCCGCGCCGCCTCGCGGCCCTGCGCCCGCTCGACGGCCGGGCGTGCGGCCTGGGAGCCGGCCCCGGCCGTCGGCAGCTCAGCCCGCCGCATCGCGCAAATACCGCCCGCCGTACCAGTCACACACCGTGACGAGCTACTCCTCGTCCGGGACATCGGCAAGGTCCCTTGCCAACGGGGTGATCATGCAGCGCGAGATGTGCGCATTCGCCCGGCATCGAGGTTGCGTCCACGGGAGTGGTGTAAGAGTTTCCGCTGGTAGAGGCGTGGCGTCGTGAAATGAGGACGGCCATCGCGTGATCCTTCGTGATTGCGAAGTCAAGATCGAAGGAGAAGAAAGCGATGGCC
>NZ_VIRJ01000028.1:0-135048 GCF_006874435.1 Microbispora sp. KK1-11
GGCCATCGCTTTCTTCTCCTTCGATCTTGACTTCGCAATCACGAAGGATCACGCGATGGCCGTCCTCATTTCACGACGCCACGCCTCTACCAGCGGAAACTCTTACACCACTCCCGTGGACGCAACCCTGTCTCCCGGTGCGAACGGCGTGCCGAGCCGCGAGCGGTTGCTGTGTGACGCGTACGGATGCTTTTCCGTCTCCGGTTTCCTCGGTAAGAAGGAACTCGAGCGGCTGACGGAGGCGACGGCCGGATCACCGACTGGGCCGCTCCCGACGGTGGGGCGACGGTCCGCCACGCATCTGGCCGACGCGGCCGCCGCTCGCGTCGCTCCAAGCCCCACGACGCGGCGGGAGTGAGGCAGGGGAGGCAATGAGCCAGTTCAGTAACAGCCATATTGTCACCTTCTACTCCTACAAGGGAGGGGCGGGGAGGACGATGGCGCTGGCCAACACGGCCTGGATCCTCGCCTCCAACGGCCATCGCGTGCTGATCGTGGACTGGGACCTGGAGTCTCCCGGCCTGCACAGGTTCTTCCGCCCCTTCCTGGACGAGAAGGTGATCAGCGGCACGTCCGGCGTGATTGATCTGATCAAGGACTTCGCCTGGGCCGCAACCCGTCCCGACTCGGATACCGCCGACTGGCACACCCCGTACGCGGACGTGGGGCGGCACGTCGTGCCGGTCGAGTGGCCCCACTTCCCCTACGGCGGCTCTCTCGACCTCCTGCCGGCCGGGCGGCAGAACCGCGATTACTCCTCGCTGGCGTCCGCCTTCGACTGGGACGACTTCTACGAGCGGCTGGGCGGAGGGCAGTTCCTCGACGCCCTACGGGAGGACATGCGGCGCGGCTACGACTACGTGCTCATCGACAGCCGCAGCGGCTTGAGTGACATCGCCGACATCTGCACGGTCCAGTTCCCCGATACCGTGGTCCTCGGCTTCACGCTCAGCGACCAGAGCATCGAGGGGGCCGCGCAGGTAGGGGCCGACATCGCCGGACGCTACGCCGATCGCGACATCAGAATTCTGCCCATCCCGATGCGGGTGGACGACGCGGTAAGGGAAAAGCTTCACTCCGGTCGGGCGTTCGCCCGCAGTCAGTTCGACAGGTTTCTCACGGGCATGGACCCGGAACAGGCGAACCGGTACTGGGGGGCCGTCGAGATTCCCTACAAGCCGTTCTACGCGTACGAGGAGACCCTGGCGACCTTCGGTGACGCGCCCGGCTCGCCCGGCTCCCTGCTGGCCGCCTACGAGCGGCTCACGGGCGTCATCACCGGAGGCCGGGTATCGTCCCTTCCGCCGCTGCACGAGGACCTGCGGCTGAGGTGCTGGGAGCTGTTCGTCAGGCGCCACCCGTCGCTGCCGAACGACGCCACCCTGAACTCGCCGCCCTGCTGACCCAGGCCCGCATGTGTGAACGCGCAGCAGCAGCGGCCGCGCTGCTGCGCGCCCTCGACCGACCGGCGGGGACGGCTGCCGCCGGGCAGGGAGGGACGTCGCGGTCCCCCGATATCCAGCCAGCCATCTTGAACCTGGTCGCCGGCGAGGAACGCCGCCTCGCAGGCCACGAGGTGCTGAAGCGGCTGCTGGAACAACCCGCCAGGCCACCGGGCGCGAAGGGCCGCATCCAGGCTCTGTTCGGACTCGGCGGCGTGGGCAAGACAAAGCGGTGAGTCCGTACACCCTTTGAAGATCGCGCCGGAGATCGACGTCTTCACTCGGGGGGAGCCTGGAGCACCTGCGGCGCCCGGAAGCCGACCTCGCCGACCTGCCGCTCGCCATCGAGCAGGCCGTGGCGTCGCCTGCAAGTGCAACATCGCCTGCGACCTGGCCGCGGTGAGCGACAGGCGCTCGAACTCGCCGCGGAGGTCAGGGCGAGCTACGAGGAGACGCTGGGCGTGGACCGGTCGTCGCGGCCGTCCTCAGCCGGCGCCGCGTCGACCGCGAGCTGGAACCCCTCCCCTGGTGACCGGGCTCAGGCCTGCGGTCAGGCCGCCCGTCCGTCTCTGGCGAGCCAGCCCAGCAGGTCGGGCAGCACGTGCAGGGCGTGGAAGTGCGCCGCGCCCCGCTGGATCCGCACCGTGGCCGTCGGTATCCGCCCGGCCAGCCAGCGGGAGTGGCTGACCGGTGAGAAGACGTCGTCCTCGCCGTGCCACAGGAGAGTCGGCACCCTGATCTCGGCGGGGTCGAACCCCCACGGCGAGCAGAAGGCCATGGCGTCGTCGATCCAGCCGTACGCGGAGGTCCGCACGGCCTCCGCGTAGTTCTGCACCAGCATCGTCCGGATGCCGGCGTCCGCGATCACGCTCCTGTCCGAGTCCGGCAGTTCACCGTAGAGGGCGTTCACGAGCCGTACGGGGTCCTCGCGGATCTCGGCGGCGGCCGGGCCGAGCCGTGCCGCGAGCCGCGCCCGCCCCTGCATGGCGGTCGTGTACTCCGCGACGTTGCCATCGGACATGCCGTCGAACCAGTCGAGGCCCTCCGCCTCCAGGGGGGCGAGTCCGACGAGCACCGCGGCCCGGGTCACCCGATGGGGGATCAGGGCGGCGCAGGCGAGCGCGTGCGGCCCGCCGCCGGAGCGGCCCACCACCGCGAAACGGCCCAGGCCGAGGTGGTCCGCGATGGCGGCCACGTCCGCGGCGACGTCCCCTACGCTGCGGCCCTCGTGCCGGTCGGAGTCGCCGTACCCGGGCCGGTCGTAGGTGATGAGCCGCACGCCCAGCCGATAGAGCAGACCTTCCCGTGGAAGGGGGCCGATCCGGCTGCCGGGCGTCCCGTGGAGCAGGAACACCGGTCTGCCTCCGTGGATCTTTCCCCGCTGCGCGATCACGAGGCGCCGCTTGCCATCCGCCGACCACACCCCGTCCGTCAACGCCGGGCCCTCCGTGTCGATTGTTGAAGGATTCCAGGCCCAGCATCCTCCGAACCGGTGTGACGTGAAAAGGCTCGGCGGCCCCGGCACGGCGACGCCCTTCGCCGTACGGCCCCTGGAGCGATCCCTCTTGGCGGGTTATCTTCTATGCCGTTCGAACGGCCGGAACCGGTGGCGTACATGGCCGCCTCGGTCTTCATGCTGGAGCGGGCGGACGAGCTGTTCGCCGTCTGGGACGGGCTGCCGGCGCGCGGGTTCGGCGGCACGGCCGACGTCGTCTCGCACGCCCGCGAGCGGGAGATGCGGGTGCTGGTGCTCTGGCCGCCCGGTTCACGAAGGGACGGGTGAGCGTGACGGCAGGCAGGATCCGGCGGGTCGACGCGCTGCGCGGGTTCGCCGTGTGCGGGATCATGCTGGTCAACGCCTGGCAGCAGAGGGTGCGGCAGGGGCCGACCTCGCTGGACTGGGTGATGGAGAACCTGTTCCAGAGCCGCTTCTATCCCATTTTCGCGTTTCTGTTCGGATTGTCCTTCGCGCTCTTCCTGCGCTCCGCACGGCTGCGCACGCGGCGCCCGCGCGTCGTCATGCTGCGGCGCCTGGCCGTGCTGGCAGCGCTGGGCGCCGCGCACATCCTGATCGACCCCGGCGAGGTGCTGCTGCCGTACGCGCTGCTGGGGGTGGTCGTCCTGCTTCCGGCGAGCCTCCTGCCCCGGGCGGCCGTGCTGCTGGTGGGCTGCGGCGTCCTGGTCGCCGCCGTGCTGGATCCCCATCCGTACGTGCTGATCACCGCGCTGTTCCTGCTCGGCCTGGCCGCCGCCCCGCAGGCGGAGGCGAGGAGGGGCGCCGGACGCCTGGGAGGGGCCGACGGCCTGGGCAGTGGGCCGTTCCTCGGCGTCGTGTGCGGGGCGGCGGCCCTGCTCGCTGCCGGGCTGACCTGGTGGTGGAACCACGCGCCGCCCGGCGGCGGGGTCTACCAGGCGGCGGCGCTGTGCGGCGCGGTGGCCTACGCGACGGCGTTCCTGCTGCTCGCCCGTCATACGGCGGTGTTCGAGGCGCTGGGCCGGATGACGCTGACCAACTACGTGACGGGCACGACGGTGATCGTGATGGCGATGCCGCTTCTGAAGGCCGACGGCACGGGAGCAGCCGTCGTGGTGCTCGCCGTCGTCACCGTCGCCGCGCAGGCGGTCTTCTGCAGATGGTGGCTCGCCCGGCACCGGTACGGCCCGTTGGAATGGGTGTGGCGCACGCTTACCTGGTGGGGCACCTCACGGGGCACCTGGTGGAGCGTGGCGGCGACCGGGCAGACTGTGATCCGTGACCCGCGTAGCGCTGTGCCAGATCCCCGTCGACCACGACCCGGAGACCAACCTCTCGACCGTGCGTGACGCCCTCGCACGGGCGCGGGGGGCGGACCTCGCCGTGTTCCCCGAGGCGACGCTCGCCCGGTTCGGCCCGGGAATCGTCGAGACGGCCCAGCCGCTGGACGGCCCGTTCGTCACCGGCCTTGCCGAAGCCGCGCGTGAGCACGGCACGGCCGTCATCGCCGGTGTCTTCGAGCCCGCCGCGGACGGCAGGGTCTGGAACACGGCCGTCGCCCTGCGGGAGGACGGCTCGCTCGCCGCGGCCTACCGGAAGATCCACCTGTTCGACTCCTTCGGCGCGAAGGAGTCGAAGCTGGTCGCGCCGGGGGACGCACCGGCGGTCGTGGAGCTGGCCGGGCTCAGGGTCGGACTGATCACCTGTTACGACGTCCGCTTCCCCGAACTGGCCCGCGCGCTGGTCGACCAGGGCGCGGACACGTTCGCGGTGATCGCCGCCTGGGGCTCGGGGCCGCTGAAGGAGGACCACTGGACGACCCTCGTCAGGGCCAGGGCGATCGAGAACACCACCTGGACCATCGCGGTCGGTCAAGCGCCCAATCCCGCCATACCGGACGGGTTCGGTGTGGGCCGCAGCATGCTCGTCGATCCGATGGGCGTCGCCCGGCATGACCTGGGCACGGGCCCCGGTGTGCTGATCGCGGAGATCGACGCGGCGTGGACCGAGACAGCGCGCGCCACCCTCCCCTCGCTCGAACACCGCCGGCTCGGAGTCAGCAGATCGTAAACTTGGCCCCATGAGCGAGCCGGGACGCAGGACGCGGATGCAGAAGGTGGTTCCGCCGCGGCTGCTCGTGCCGTACCTGTCGGGCCGTCGCACGATCATCTCCGGCTACGTCTACCGCGTGCAGGACTGCGACCGCCTCACCACCCCCGCCGCGCTCGTCGAGGCCCTCGACCTGTGCTTCGACGGATCGGAGCTGACGCCGGACGTGCCCGAGCTGTACATCTTGCGCTGGGACGCGCGGGACATCGACACCTACGTCGTCCCGTACGGACCGCACATGGGCGGTGATTGGAGCGATGCACCGCCCTTCACCGGGAACGGCTTCACCGCCTCGCGCGAGCAGGTGGTGCCGCAGTTCCACACCATGCCCATGCCGATCCCCGCGGGCGCGGAGATCGTCCACCTCACCGCGGCCGGGGAGCGTCCCTTCGCCGGGTACGACGGCCTGACCTGGCGGCCGGCGCGATGAGCGAGATCGAGCCGGTCGGCCTGGGGTTCGTCGCCCGCTACCGCGACCGGGACTACGCCGCCGCGGTCGGGCCCGGCGGCGACGACGTGGTGCTGTTCAGCGAGACGCCGCAGGAGGGGTTCACCGCCGCGGGCGGCTACTGGCGGCTGCGGGTGAGCCGGGCCGCGCTGGAGCGGCTGACCCTGCTGCGCACGGTCGGGGCGTTCGGCGGCGAGCCGTGCCTCGTGCTCGACGAGGACGACGGCGGCGACGGCGGGGAGGGCGGCCTGCACATCGCCTACACCGGCCACAACGGCCTGAAGGCCGAGGCGCTCGGCTACTGGCTGGTGGACCACGGCGCGTACGAGGTGGTCGTGCCCCGCGACGAGGTCCACGCGATCCGGGTGGAGCGCGTCCCGGTGCCGCTCACTGCTGACCGGGCGGACGGTCACGAGAGCTCCTGAGGACCCGGGCCGAGGCAGCCCATTGCCGGTGGAAGCGGAGGACGGTTCAGGAGCCCAGCGACCGGTAGCGGGCGAAGCGGGCCGCCGTCCGCTCCCCCGCCGGGCGGTCCAGCAGGCCCGCGATCTCGTGTTCGAGCGTGCGGCCGGCCCTGCGGCAGAACTCCTCCGGCTCGTACGCCGCGTCCGGCCGTTCCGGCACGATCCTGTCCACGATGCCGTCCCGCCGCAGGTCGGCGGCGCGCACGCCCTGGGCGGCGGCGATCTCCGGGGCGAAGTCGACGGTCCGGTACAGCAACGCCGACGCGCCCTCCGGCGGGAGCGGCGACAGCCAGGCGTGCTGCGCGCAGACGACCCGGTCGGCCGGGAGCAGGGCCAGCGCGGCGCCGCCCGCGCCCTCCCCCAGCAACAGGCACACGGTCGGCGCGTCGAGCATGACGAGGTCGGCCAGGCAGCGGGCGATCTCGGCGGCCAGGCCGCCCTCCTCTGCCGCCTTCGACAGCTCCGCCCCGCCGGTGTCGACGACCGTGACCAGCGGCAGCCGTAGTTCGCCGGCCAGGCGCATGCCGCGCCTGGCCACCCGCAGCCCGGCCGGGCCGAGCGTGCTGCCCGCCCGCTGCCGCCGCCGGTCCTGGCCGAGGACGACGGCGGGCGCGGCGCCGAATCTGGCCAGCGCCAGCAGAAGGCCGGGGTCGCGCTCCCCCGTGCCGGTGCCGTGCAGCGGGGTCACGTCCCGCGCGCCGTATCTGAGCAGTTCGCGCACGCCGGGGCGGTCGTCGCGGCGCGAGCGGGTGATGGCCTCCCACGCCGGTGCCGGTTCGGCCGCCTCCTCGGGTTCCGGGCCGGGCTCCAGGCCCTCGCGCGGGGCGCAGAGCACGGCCAGCGCCCGGATGGCGATCTCCCGCGCGTCCTCGGCCGAGACCACGGCGTCGACCAGCCCGTGGGCGTAGAGGTTCTCCGCGACCTGGACTCCCTGGGGGAACGGGTAGCCGTGCAGCGATTCGAACACCCGAGGCCCGAGGAAGCCGATGAGCGCGCCCGGCTCAGCGGCCGTCACATGCCCGAGCGAGCCCCACGACGCGAACACCCCGCCCGTCGTGGGATGGCGCAGATAGACGACGTACGGCAGGCCGGCGGCGCGGTGGGCGGCGACCGCCGCGGTGATCTTCACCATCTGGGTGAAGGCCAGCGCGCCCTCCTGCATGCGGGTGCCGCCGCTGGCGGGGGCGGCGAGCAGCGGCAGGCGCTCGGCGGTGGCCCGTTCGACGGCCCGGACGAGCCGCTCGGCCGCCGCCACCCCGATCGAGCCGGCCAGGAAGGAGAACTCACAGGCGACGACGGCCACCCTGCGCCCGTCGAGCGCGCCCTCACCGGTGACGACCGACTCGTCGTATCCCGTCCTGGTCCGGACGCGGGCGAGTTCGGCGGCGTACTCCGACCCGGGCGCGGCCCGGTCCCGCGGAGGCTCGTCCCACGACTTCCACGAGTGCGGATCGAGCACCCTGGCGATCAGCGCCCGCGCGTCCGGCCGGCCCGCGCCGCCTTCGTTCATGGCGAGCGCCGCTCCCGTTCGGCCAGCCAGTCGAGCACGGCGTCGTTGTCCTGGCCCAGGCCGCGAGGCGCGGCGTGCCCGTCATCCGAGGCTCGGCCGTCGAACCGCAGCGGCGGGCCGGGCAGCTCGATCGGGCCGAGCACGGGGTGGTCGACGGTGACGAGCAGGCCCTGCGACCGCACCTGGTCCCAGGCGTACACCTCGTCGATCGACCGGATCGCGCCCGCGGGCACGCCGATCTCCCGCAGCGCCGCGAGCCAGTGCTCGCGATCGTGCGCCGCCAGCGCCTTCTCCATCTCGGCGATCAGCTCTTCCCGATGGGCGAACCTATCCCTGTTTGTCGCATATTTCGGCATTTCGGGATCGATGTCCAGTAGCTGGGCGACCTTGCGCCACTGCCCGTCGTTGGCCACCGCGATCTGGATCATGCCGTCGGCGCAGCGGAAGGCGCCGTACGGGGCGATGGAGGCATGGTGGTTGCCGCCCGCCTTCGGCACCGCGCCGCCGACGGTCCAGGCGGTGCCGTGGTAGGAGTGCACACCCACCACCGACGCGAGCAGGGACGTCCTGACGACCGTCCCGCGACCGGTGCGTTCGCGCTCGTACAGCGCCGCGACCACGCCGTACGCGCCGTGGATGCCCGCGAGCAGGTCGGCGATCGAGGCCCCGACCCGGTACGGCTCGTCGGGCGAAGGACCGGTCAGCGACATAAGCCCGGCCTCCCCCTGGGCGATCTGGTCGTAGCCCGGCCGGCCGCCCTCGGGACCGTCGTGGCCGAACCCGGTGATGGACAGGATCACCAGCCGGGGATTGAGCGCGTGCAGGCGCTCGGCGGAGAACCCGAGGCGGTCGAGCACGCCGGTGCGGAAGTTCTCCACCAGCACGTCGCTCTGCCGTACGAGCCGCTCGATCAGGTCGCGGCCCTCCTCGGACTTCATGTCCACCGTGATCGACCGCTTGTTGCGGTTGGCCGCGAGGAAGTACGTGGATATGTCGCGATCCGGGCCGACGAAGGGCGGGCCCCATCCGCGCGACTCGTCCCCCGACGGGTGCTCCACCTTGATCACGTGGGCGCCCAGGTCGCCGAGCATCTGCGCGCAGTGGGGCCCGGCGAGGGCCCGGGACAGATCGAGGACGACGATGCCGCTGAGAGGTCCCTGCACGGCCAGCCTCCACGGGGGTCGCTAAGGAGAACGTCCTTCGGTCTCCACCGGCAAGCCTGCCAGGTCACCCCGCCTGCACGACAGCCCTGTCCGTGCTCCGGCCGTCCGCACGGCCCGGCGCTCGCGGGCCGCGTCAGCGATGCGTGCGACGGCCGCGCCACTGGTCCATCAGCCGGCGCAGCCGCTGCTGGTTCTGCGGATCACGCACCGCGGTCCTGGCCTTTTCGACGTTCTCCCGGCCCTTGGGGCTCTGCAGGTAGTCCCTGATGCGCTGGACGATAGATGCCATTTATAACTCACCATCCCGTTTGTGCCGTTACTAAACGGCTACCCACGGACACCGCCGCCAATCACCGGTACCGGGGGCGCGCGGGGCGGTACGGTGAAAGCAGGGGACGACGTGCGGTGTCGGTACGCGACCTGGGGGCGAGACGTGGGATCGGATGCACCGGGCACGGGGCCGTTGTCTCCGGACTTCAGCGGCATATCCCCCGGGCCCATGGATCGTTTCGTCAAGGAACTGGAGCACGCCCGCGGGGTCATCGGGGAACGCGCCGAGGCCGTCCGGCGGGTGTTCGCCGCGAGGGGACTGTCCGCCGCGTCCCTGAGCCCCATCGGTGAGGTCGAACGGTGGATCGACGAACGGCTGCCCGACCTGCGCCGCCGCCACCGGATGGCCGTGGGCCTCTCCCAGGCGCCCAGCTGGTCGCCGGGCTCGCTCGTGCCGTACGACGAGAAGAACCTACTCGGGGCGGCCGAGGCCCGGCGGCTGGGCGGCGCACTCGCCGCGGCGTACAAGGACGTCGATCCGGACGCCCCGTTCGACTTCCACCTCGTGGACAAGTACCGCAAGCTCGTCGAGAACCTGGCCGCGCACGCCGACGACTCCGAGTTCACCGCCGCCTTCTTCGCCGGCATCGGCGTACGCCGGACCGTCGAACTGCCCCGGCGGCTGCGCCAGGTGCTGCAGGAGAACGTGGACGAGGCCGTGCGGACCGTGAGCCGGGCGTTCGGCTCGGCGGTGAGCGGAGGGTCCGCGGTCCCCGGCTTCGCGGCCGTCGCCGCCGCCGTGCGCACCAGGGCGGACGACGAGGAGGACCGCAGGGACATCGGCGACCTGCTGTCGGCGGGACGCCTGCCCACCGAGTGGCTGGCCGAGGTGGTGGCCACGCAGGTGTTCCTCCCCGGGGAGAAGACAGGCGGCGAGACGCTGACGCCGTACCTTGAGGCGCTGGCCGCCGATCCCGCGGCGGCGCGGCTCGCGATCGCGCTGGCGACCAGGAACAGCCCGCTGCCGAGGGACGCCGCCGCCCGCCTGCTCACGCGCCCGGGTCTCGGCTCGCGTGACCGGCGGCCCGACCTGGTGACGTTCCTGCGGGACCTGAACGACCGCGCGGCCGTGGACGCCACGTCCGCCGACGCGTTCGGGCGGGTGCTCGCCGCCGCGTCCGGCGCGTACGACGAGAGGGACGGAGCCCACAGCGACGTCGCGGCGAGGTTCGCCTTCGCCGTCGTCACCGGGACCTCGGGGTTCCGCTTCGCCCCGCCCACGCGCGTCCACCTCGCCGAGATCGCGGGCGCGTACGCCACCGAGATGACCGAGGGCGCGAACCTCGGCGACTCCAACCAGTTGCTGCCCAGCGCGTTCGGCCCGGTCGAGTCGCGCGTGCCGGGACTGTCACCGGCGTTCCGGCTGAGCCCGGAGGACACCTTCCGGTTCCTGCTCACCTTCGCGGGCGACGAGTCCGACCGCAGGCCGTTCGACCAGGGCATGGGCGACCTCGCCAAGCGCCTCGTCGGCGTGAACGTGCCACCGATGCTCAAGGCCGCGGACCCCTCTCGCCTGGACGATCTGTTCGCCGCACTGGGCAACGTCCGCGGCTTCGAACTCGCCGCCGCGGAGAAGCACCTCAAGGCTCTCGACGACGTCGCGGAGCGGAACGCCATCGCGGACGACATGGCCTGGGACGTCAGCCAGCTGGTGCTCGGCAAGGCCCTGCCGCAGGGGGAACTGTTGTGGCTGATGCTCGACCAGGGTCGTGGTCTGCTGAACAACATCGGCCCCGGCGACGAGACGAACGTCGAGCGACTGCGCGACAGCGACAACGCCGAGACCCTGGGCCGACAGCACACCGTGGCCGGGCTCCTCCTCGGTGCCGGGTTCCCCGCGGGCGTATCGCCCAAGGACTACCAGGCCGCATGCCCGCCCGGTGTCGCCATCGCGGACGGCGAGGGCAACCTGCGCCCCTTCCCCGCCATAGCCCAGTCAGGCAACCAGGGCCTGCGAGCCCTCGACCAATGGTTCATCGCCAACGGCCTCGGCGGCGACAAAAATTCCTTCGGAGAGGTCACGCGCTTTCTCGCGGATCGGTTCGACGGGCGGAAAGATGCGGCACAGCGCCGCGCAGCCATTTATTAGCCGCGCAAGCTCACGCCCAGACATTCCGTCTCACCACTCACCAAATACTGGCCATTCCCCGGTGATGCAAGTGTCAGGAGTGTGTGTGCGGCGTTGTTCCGCACGCGTACAGGTTCACCCGGATCACCAACAGCGGTGATGTCGTACGGCGCCACACGCTTCAGTGCTCCCACCAAAGAGTCCACAAGAGCAGCCGGTCCCCTCTGGGGGAGATCCTGGCCAGTGGCGGCGAAGGTTTGCTTGGCTTTGCCGTCGCCGCAGGGGATGTTCTTGCCGCCGGGGTCGGTGATGGTCACGTTCTGGGCGTTGCGCTCCTCCAGTAGTTGAAGGACGTGCTTTTTTAGGGTTTGGCCTGCTTGTGCTGCTGTGGGGGAGTTTTCTGTTGTGCAGGCGGTTGAGGTGAGAAGCGCCAGCAGGAGCGCGGCACCGATGGGGCGTAGCCGTACGGAAAGGGGCGCGCCGGGCATCGAGTTCGCCTCCGTGTCTCGCCGGAACCATATCCGGCCACATAATCTCAGGGAGTAGCACGGCACGACCACCTGTCTTTTTCGGTCATTGAAATGGGAGCCCGAAACGTGCCCACGGACGACGACCTGGTGCCGAACCCGAAGTACGACGACCTGCGGGCCGCGCTCGAGACGGTTCGGGAGCACGTTCACGTCCTGGAGACGGCCCTGGACCGGGCCTGCGCCCAGTTCGGCGGTGAACCGGTGTGGGTGGGCCCGGCCGCTCGTGCCTTCGCCGAAGAGCTCAACGGCCGGCGGGCGCGGATGAGGAGCGCCGTTCACCACGTGATCGCCGAACTCGAGACGGAGCTGCGCGCCACACCCGCCAAGGTCTCCCGTTCCGCCGCGATGAGCGGCTGAGGCCGGGGCGGGACGGATGTCCGCGCGCCAGGCCCTCGGCTTCCCGGCGCACGAGCCCACCGTCGGGCAGCGCGCGTCAGACGGTGTCCACCTCAGCGTGCGGGAGGCCCCCGGAGAGTTTGGGGTAGCCGGGACCGCGGTCGAAGAAGGCGGCGGGACGCGTCTCGCGCAGCCGCTCCCGCAGGCGCTCGGTCCCCTCCGCGTCCACGACGACCTCGCCGACGGCTCCGGCCTCGTGTGACACGGACAGCACGACGCCGTAGTCCTCGCGCGCGCCCTCGATCGAGACCTTCCCGTCGCGGACGTCGGCGGCCACCCTCTGCGCCGGCCGGTCGTACGGCGAGCCCCAGCCGCCTCCGCCGGTCGTGCGGATGCGGATGACCTGCCCGGCGCGTACGGGGAAGTCGTCGACCAGGCCCTCCATCTCCACGCCGTCCACCGTGACCTGGAAGGGACGGCCCGCCCGGCCGCCGTTGACGCCCCAGCACGACAGGATCGAGCGGTCGGCGATCGACATGAAGGAGGCGTCCCGCAGCATGCGGATGTGCTTGTCGTAGCCGAGGCCGCCGCGGAACTCCCCCGGCCCGCCGCTGTCCACGGCCAGGCCCAGCCGCTCGACCCGGAACGGCCAGCGTGCCTCGGCGAACTCCACCGGGATGTTGCGGCTGTCGGGCACCACGTGGATGGTGTCCTCCCCGTCGGCGTACCAGCGCCCGCCCGAGCCGCCGCCGAGCACCTCGCGCATGAGGTAGGGCCCGTCATCCGACTCGCCGTACACGCCGGTGTAGCGGATGGTCTCCTGGTCGGCGGGCATGCGGCCGCCGGTGGCCTTGGCCAGCACGCCCGCCAGCACGCCGAGCAGGCGCAGGATCACGAACGTACGGGCGTTGGTGGGCGCGGGGAAGATCGGCGTCAGCAGGGTGCCCTTCTCCGGGAAGACCATCCTGATCAGCGGCACGACGCCCTCGTTGACGTCGAGCTCGGCCATCCGCTCGGGCGTGTCGGCGAGGTTGCGCAGGATCGGCGCCAGCCACTTCTTCAGGAAGACGCCGTCGGCGTAGTCGCCGGCGTGGTTGATCGGTCCCTTGGCCTGGGGCGAGGTGCCGGTGAAGTCGATGGTCAGCGGGGTGTCCGCCGCGTGGTCGACGGTGAGCGTGATCCGCTGGGTGTGCAGGCGCGGCTCGTCCACGCCGTCGTGTTCGGCGTAGTCCTCCCAGACGTGCACACCCTCGGGGATCTTCGTGAGCAGCTCGCGGCGGAACGTCTCGGTCGTCTTGTCGATGATCGCGTCGAAGCACGCCTCGACCGCCTCCCGGCCGTACCGGTCGAACAGCTCGCCGAGCCGCCGGGCGCCCATGAGGCAGGCCGAGCACTCCGCGTCGAGGTCCCCCGCCAGGGAGTCGGGCATCCGCGAGTTGCGCGTCATGATGGTGAGCGCGGCGCGGTTGGGCACGCCCTGGTCCCAGAGCTTGATGGGCGGGACCATCAGGCCCTCCTCGAACGCGCTGCGCGCGTGCGACGGCATCGATCCCGGCACCGCGCCGCCGATGTCGTCGTGGTGGCCGAACGCCTGGACGAACGCGACGACGTCGCCCCCGTGGAAGACCGGCACCGTCACGCACAGGTCGGGCAGGTGGCCGATGCCGCCCTCGGAGAGGTAGACGTCGTTGTGGAAGAAGACGTCGCCCGGCCGCATGGTGTCGATCGGGAAGTCACGGACGATCGGCTGCACCAGCGCCGAATAGGAGCGCCCGGTCAGCTTGCGCAGCCGCGCGTCGTGGATGCCCGCGCGGAAGTCGTGGGCGTCGCGGATCATCGGCGAGCGGGCGGTGCGGGCGATCGCGGTCTCCACCTCCATCTCCACGGAGGCGAGCGTGCCCTCCACGATCTCCACGAGCACGGGGTCGACGGTCCTACCGGTCATCGCTCACCACCACGAGGTTGCCGTAGTCGTCCATGGTCGCCGTGAAGCCGGGGTGCACCGGCAGGGTCGAGCCGTACTCCTCGATCACGGCCGGGCCGCGCACCACGGCTCCCGCGCCGAGGTCGGCACGGCGGTAGATCACGGTCCGGCCCCACTGGTCGTAGTACACGTCGCGGGTCGCGACCGGGCTCGGCTCGTCCTCCTGGCGGGGCCTGCGCGCGATCTTCGGCCGGGTGATCGGGCCGATGCCGGACACCCGGAGGTTGACCCACTCGACGGCGTGGCGCGGGTCGTCGCGGTAGCCGTACCCGTAGAGCCTCTCGTGCTCGGCGTGGAACCGCTCGGCGATCACCCCGAGCCATGCCTCGTCCACCGGGCCGTCGGGGGCCGGCACCCGCACCTCGTACGCCTGGCCGTAGTAGCGCAGGTCGGCGCTGCGCGCGTACACGTGCCCGGCGAATCCCTCGCGGTCGAGCGCGGCCGCCGCCTGGGCCTCCAGGTCGGCGAGGATCTCGCCGAGCGTTTCCGGGGAGGGGTCGCGGGCGACGTGCGTGCGCACGTAGTCGTTCTTCACGTCGACCGTGAGCAGGCCGAACGCGGACACGTTCCCGGGGTCGGGCGGGACGATCGCGGCCCGCAGCCCGAGGATGTCGATGAGGCGGCATGCCAGCAGCGGCCCGGAGCCGCCGAAGGCGACCATCGGGAAGTCCCGCACGTCGAGGCCGCGCTGGACGGTGATCTGCCTGATCGCGTTCGACTGGTTGAACGCGCTGATCTCCAGGATCCCGGTGGCGCAGCGTTCCGGGGTCAGCCCCAGGCGGGCCGCCAGCGCCTCGACGCCCGCCCGCGCGGCGGCGACGTCGAGGGGGATCTCGCCGCCGAGCAGATGCGGGGGCACCCGCCCGAGGAAGACGTGCGCGTCGGTCACCGTCACCTCGGCGCCGCCCCTGCCGTAGCAGATCGGCCCGGGGTCCGCGCCCGCCGACCTCGGGCCGACCTTCAGCGTCCCCTCGGGGGTGACCCAGGCGATGGACCCGCCGCCCGCCCCGACCGTGACGATGTCGATCATCGGGATCTTGCACGGGTAGCGGCCGATGCTGCCCTCGGTCGTCAGCGACGGCTCTCCGTCCACCACGACGGCCACGTCGGTCGAGGTGCCGCCGCCGTCGAGGGTGATGGCGCTCGGATGCCCGGCGGCCCCCGCGATCAGCGCCGCGCCGAGCGCCCCCGCGGCCGGGCCGGACAGCACGGTCGTGATCGGCTGGTGCACCACCTCGGCCGCCGACAGCACGCCGCCGTTGCTCTTCATGACGGAGAACGGCCGGCCGAGCCGCTCCGACAGGTTCTCGATGTAGCGTCGCATGATCGGCTTGACCGCCGCGTCGACCAGCGTGGTCACCGACCGCTCGTACTCCCGGTACTCCCGCAGCACGTCGCTCGACAGCGACACGACCGCCTCGGGGTGCTCGCGCTCCAGCACCTCGCGCATCCGTCGTTCGTGCCCGGGGTTGGCGTAGGAGTGCAGGAAGCACACCCCGATCGCGGTGACGCCCCGCTCCCTGAACCACCGTGCGACGTCCGCGGCCTGCTCCTCGTCGAACGGCCGGACCTCACGGCCGAGGTGGTCGAGCCGTCCCCCGACGGTCCGCACCCGGTGGACGGGCACGATCCGCGGCGGCTTGACCCAGAAGTAGGAGTTGCCGTACCCGTCCGGCACGCTCTGCCGGGCGATCTCCAGGACGGACTCGAAGCCCTCCGTGGTGACGAAGCCCAGGTGAGACGTGCCGTCCGGGCGGTCCTCCAGCAACTGGTTGGTGGCGACGGTGGTGCCGTGGACGAGGGCGGACACGGCATCGAGGGCGCGGGACCCCGCGTGGGCCTCGAGCACCTTGTGAACGCCTGCCATGAACCCGTCGGCCGGGTTGGCAGGAGTCGAGGGAGTCTTGGTCGTGACGATCTGGCCGGACTCCTCGTCGACGAGCACGACGTCGGTGAAGGTGCCGCCTGTGTCGACCCCGATGCGGACGCTGGACATGCTCCGTGTTTACCGATCGCCGCCGACCGGAAGAACCGGCGCACTCTGCCGAAGAATCGCCGTCCTGTCGTCACACCCTGCCCGGATTGGTGCCTTACACGGCGCAGGTGCCGTCGTCGCAGTCCTCGCCGGCTGGCACGCGTACGGCCCTCTCCTCGGCCGTACGCGCCTCGACCTCCCGCAGGGCGGCCACGAGCGTCTCGACGGGCTGCGCGCCGGAGACGGCGAACTTCTCCTCGAACAGGAACAGCGGGACGGCGCGGACGCCGAGCGCACGGGCGCGGGCCAGCTCCGCGCGCACCTCGTCCGCCCCCTCACCGGTGTCCTCGACTCCCGCCTCGGCGGCCAGGGCGGCCAGCGTGGCGGGGTCGCCGACGTCGAGGCCGTCGGTGAAGTGCGCCCGGAAGAGCCGGTCGGACATGTCCGCGTCACGCCCCGCGCGGCCGGCCAGCCGGATCAGCCGGTGCGCCTCGAACGTGTTGGCGGCGACCGCCCGGTCGAAACGGAGCTCCAGCCCGTCCTGCGCCGCCACGCCCGTGACGTGACCGGTCATCTGCGCCACCTGGGCGGCGCCGCCGAACTTGCGCTCCAGCGCGCCCAGCAGCGGCTCACCGCCGGAGACCCCGTCAGGGTCGAGCTGGAACGGACGATGGGCGACCTCGACGTCTCCCTCGTAAAGGCGTACGGCCTGCTGGAGACGGTGGTGGCCGATGTAGCACCAGGGACACACGACATCGGAGAAGATCTCGACTTTCACGACAAGTGCCAACCAGCGCCAGCGACGGCCGATTCCCCGCCGACGGCGTTGCCCGAAGGTGGCGGGGACAGTCGCCGTCGCGCCCGGTGTCAACCGGCCGCGCGCGGCGCTCCTCGGTCCGTGTGGTCGCGGGCCGCACCGGGGCTGGAAGCAGGCCGCCGGCCGGTTGCGGCGCGGCCGGTGCGTCTAGTTCGCTGTGGCGCATGTCACTCGGCGGGAAGCTCCTCATCGCTCTGCTCTCGGCCGTCCTGGTCGCGTCGTGCGCCCAACCCGAGGAGGGGCGTCGTACCGTGCGCGCCTCGTCGGACAGTGACCGGCCGCAGCCGCCGGCCCGGCGCACGCCCCCGCCCGAACAGCCGACCCCGAGGTCCGCGTCCCCGGCCATGCCCGCCCCCACCCTGGCGGGACCGTGGCGGCCGGTACGTGTCCTCCCGGCGACGGAGCCTGTGACGACGTTCGCCGACGTGGCGATGCGAGCGGACGGGAGCGCCTGGGCCGTCGGCGCGGACGTCAACGACGAAGCCTGGGTGGGACGGTTCACCGTACGCGGCTGGAAGCGGGTTCCCCTGGCCGGCGTGGAAGGTCCCGGGCGCGCCGTGGTGGTGGACCGGGAGGATCGCCTGTGGGTCTTCACCGGCGCCCCCGATTACGCCCCGGACACGTCCCGGTCCTCCGCCGCGCGGTGGGACGGCCGATCCTGGCGGATCACCGATCTCGGCGGCGGCCTCGGCATCACCAGGGCGCGGGCGATCGGCCCGGAGGTGTGGTTCCTGGCGCGGAAGGCCGGCGGCGACCAGGCGAACGCCCCCGTCGTCGAGCGCCGGCTGCCCGACGGCCGCTGGACGGACACCCACGTGCCGATCTGGGCCGAGTCGATCGACGGGCACGCCCCCTCGAACGTGTGGGCGGTGGGCCGGGACATGGCCACCCGTCAGCCCGCCGCAGCGAGGTGGAACGGCCGCACCTGGACCGGTGTGGCCCTTCCCCGCCTGCCGTTGGTGCAGGGGTTGAGCGCGCTCTTCCGGGACGTCCTCGTACGCGGCACGAGGGACGTGTGGGCGGTCGGGGGCGTCTTCAACGACACCGGCGAGGAGCAGCCCGCACGATGGCTGATCGGCCACTGGAACGGCCGCGAGTGGTCCATGGACGTCATCCACGACGACGAGTTCGACGGGACCGGTCTCACCGAGATCGTGGACGACGGCAGGCACGGCGCGTGGATCGAGGCGCAGTGGGGCAGCCGGCTCCTCCACATGGACCGGAACGGCCGTATCACCCTGCGCCAGCGGCTGGAGGACGGAAAGTGCCTGGGAGGCGACGTCACGGCCCTGGCCTCCCGGCCCGGGACGCCGGTGCTGTGGGCGGTCGGGACCCGTTCCTCCTGCAAGGCCGGCGGTGTCCGCAGAGCGGCCGTCTACCGCGGCGCCTGATCCGCCCGGCCCACCCCCGGCGTACGCCAGGTCCCCGCCTTGCGGTCGATCGACTCGCAGCCGTATATTCGTTGGCGAGTAAGCGAGCAAGAGGGTGATCGGCGATGGCGAAGCGGCGCAGGGTGGCGAACCTGCTGGCATTGGCGGTGCTCTCCGCGCTCGCGCATCGGCCGATGCATCCCTACGAGATGGCGGCGGCCCTGCGCGGCTGGAACAAAGAGCACGACATGGGGATCAAGTGGGGGTCCCTCTACACGGTCGTCGGCAACCTGGCCAAGCATGGGCTGATCGAGGAACTGGAGAGCGGTCGCCAGGGGCGCCGCCCGGAGCGGACCGTCTACCAGATCACCGAGGCGGGCCGGGAGGAGCTGGTCGACTGGACCCGGGAGCTGCTCAGCGTTCCCCACACGGAGTTCCCGTGGTTTCGAGCCGGCCTGTCGGTCATGGCGGTGCTCCCCCCGGACGACGTGGCCGGGCTGCTCACCGACCGGCTCGTGGCGATCAGGAAGGGGATCGCCGGGCTGGAGGAGCTCTACGAACGTGACAGCGCGCAGGTGCCGCGGCTGTTCCTCATCGAGACGGAGTACGACCTGGCGATACTCAAGGCGGAAGAGGGCTGGATCGGGGCCCTGCTCGACGAGCTGACCGCGGGCACCTTCCCCGGACTGCAGGAGTGGCGGGCCTTCCACGAGGCCGGCGGACTGTCGGCCGAGATGAAGGAACTCGCGGAGAACAACATCACCGACATTTAGCCCTGGTGGCGGTGCTGCAACACCGCCACCAGGAGAACCTTCGAACCGGCATGCGGTGGCCCGAAGATGCAACGAATCGAGGATAACGGGTCTCCTCCCATGACGGTTCGGCGAGCACGTCAACCGACAGGAGGAGAAATGAAGAACGTCGCGATCATCGGCGGCGGCATCGCCGGCCCGGTCACCGCGCTGGCACTGCGCAAGGCGGGCATCGACGCCACCATCTACGAGGCGTACCCGACCAGCGCCCACGGCGTCGGCGGATCGCTCGTCCTCGCGCCCAACGGCATGGCGGCACTGGACATCGTCGGTGCGGCCGAAGCCGTGCGGGCGGCCGCGCAGCCGAGCACGCGCTCGGTGATGACGCTCGGCGGTCGCACGCGCCTGGAGCTGCCCAGCCTGTCCCAGGTCGGACCGCTGCACGCGGTCCGGCGCGCCGACCTCTACCGGGTGCTGCACGACGAGGCCGTGAAGCAGGGCGTCACCATCGAGTACGGCAGACGGCTCACCGGGGTCGAGGGCACCACGGCGGTCTTCGCCGACGGCAGCCGGGCCCGGTTCGACATCCTGGTCGGCGCCGACGGTGTCCACTCCACCGTTCGGCGGCTCATCGATCCGGACGCGCCCGGCCCGAAGTGGACCGGGATGCTCGGCCTGGAAGGCGTGTCCTCGTACGAGGTGCCCGAAGACCCGGAGACGATGGTCTTCGCCTTCGGCAGGCGCGGCTACTACCTCTACTGGCTCAACGTGGCAGGTGGCACCACGTGGGGCGTCAACCTGCCCTACCACCGCCCCCTGTCCCTCACCCAGGCCCGCGAGGTGCCGCGCGAGGAGTGGATGCGCATCCTGTGTGAGACGTACGGCGAGGACGTGCCCGGCGGTGATCTGCTCCGTCACACCCCGGTGACGGCGATGCAGGTGACGGGGGCCCTCTACATCATGCCCAGCGTCCCGCACTGGTATCGGGATCGGATGGTCCTGGTCGGCGACGCCGTCCACGCGCCGTCGAACAGCTCGGGACAGGGCGCGTCGCTCTCCATCGAGAGCGCCGTCGAGCTCGCCCGCTGCCTGCGGGACATCGAGGACGTGCCGCGGGCGTTCGCCACGTACGAGCGGCTCCGCCGCACCCGGGTGGAGAAGGTGGCGGCACGCACCTACAAGATCAACAACGCCAAGACGCCGGGTCCGGTCGTGCAGAAGCTGATACCGCTTCTCATGCCGCTGATGCTGAAGACGTTCATGAATCCGGACAAGACCGTGGGCCCGGAGCAGCGCTACCGCATCGACTGGGACACCCCCGTCGGCACCCTCCCCTAGGAACCCGCGGCCGGAAGCCGGACCACGACAGGCCGGGTCCGCCACGGCGGAACCGGCCTGTCGTGGAGTCGCGGGACGCCGGTGGTCGCGGCGCCCGTCCTACCCGCAGGGGCGCCCGTCCTACCCGCACGGGCGCCCGTCCTGCCTGCGGCGGCGCGTCCTACTCGCGACGGCGCGCGTCCTACCTGCGGCGGCCTTGGCGGCCGAGGAGCCAGCCGATGACGGCGCTGCCCAGCGCCACCCCGGCGCCGGCGCCGAAGGCGGCGAGCATCGTCCAGGCCGGCACACCCGGGCGGGGCGCGGCCGGGACCTCTCGCGTGTACACCCGCGGCGCGACCTCCCCGGTCACGGCCGCCGCCACCGCCGCACGCTCGTCGCCGGCCGCCGCTACCGGCGCGACCTCGGCGACGACGGTTTCCACGGATCCGGCGGGGACGGACAGCAGGTGCCGCTCGACGGCGGAGAAGAACTCCCCCGCGGTCTTCTTGGCGACCGAGGCGAGCATCCGCTGCCCCACGCCGCCGATCATGCCGCCGACGACGGCCTCGGCGTCGTAGTCGATCCGGGTGCCGCCTCCGGCGTCGCTGAGCCGTACGGCCACGGTCGCCTCGACCGTGCCGGGGGCGCCCTGGCCGCGCGCGCCGAGCGTGAACCGGTCCGGCTCCTCCTGGTCGCGCAGCGCCACCTCGCCCTGGTAGACGCCCTTGATGGAGGCGACCCCCGCGGTCACCGTCATCGCGTACACGTCCTCGCCGATCGTCTCCAGGCGCTCGCAGCCGGGGATCGTCCGAACCAGGACGCCGGGGTCCTGGAGGGCGTCCCAGACCCGCTTGCGCTCCGCCGCGACCAGCGCGCTGCCTGAGACCTTCATGGGCCACCTCCGATGCCGAGCACCCTAGAGAATCACCCGTACGGCGAGAACGGCAAGATCTGCCCCGGCACGGCGCCGCGGTCGTGCAGAGTTCACATGCCCCGGAGGCACGGCCGGCTACCCGAGCCATGGCCGTCGCGCCGGCCCTCCACCCGGCCGGCCGCCCCGTACGCCCGTCCACCGATCCGGCCTTCGCGCCGTCAACCGCACGGCGTACGGGTGAATCAGCCGCGCGGCGGACGCGGCACTTGTCATCGTTCGTCCATTCTTGATCCCGTGCCTCCCCAGGAGGCGCTCCCGGCGGGACGGGACCCCCGTCCCTGGCGACCGGGACGGTCCGACCGCAATCGTCGGTACTGCAAGCAACGGGATCCGGCACCGCGAACCGGGGTCCGGGCGGCGCACCGCCCGGCTGTGACGAAGATCGCACTTCGCGGAGCCCTAATGCTCTACAGCTTGTAGTACTACTGGTTATAGAACTACGAGCTGTAGAGCTCCGGTGTGAGGGAGACATGGACGCGCTTGACCTGGCACGGTGGCAGTTCGGGGTGACCACCGTGTACCACTTTCTCTTCGTACCTCTGACGATCGGGCTGGGCGTCTACGTCGCCGGGCTCCAGACCGCCTGGCACCTGACGGGCAAGGAGCACTACCTCAGGCTCACGAAGTTCTTCGGCAAGCTCTTTCTGATCAACTTCGCCATGGGCGTGGTCACCGGCATCGTCCAGGAGTTCCAGTTCGGGATGAACTGGAGCGAGTACTCGACCTTCGTCGGCGACGTGTTCGGCGCGCCGCTGGCGCTGGAGGCGCTGCTCGCGTTCTTCCTGGAATCGACGTTCCTCGGCCTGTGGATCTTCGGCTGGGACCGGCTGCCCAAGCGGATCCATCTCGCCTGCCTATGGGCGGCCGTCATCGGCTCCAACCTGTCGGCGTACTTCATCCTCGCGGCCAACGCCTGGATGAAGCACCCGGTCGGCTACGAGGTCGTGGACGGCAGGGCCAGGATGACCGACCTGTGGGCGGTGCTGACCAACTCGACGGCCCTCGCCCAGGTGCCGCACGTCATCGCCGCCTCGTTCGTCGTGGCGGGCGGGTTCGTCATCGCCGTCGCGGGCTACCGCATCCTGCGCGAGCGCGGGCTCGGCCTGCGGCCCGAGCGGTCTCGGAAGAACGGTCACCTCGCCCGTACGGCCGCCGGGGACGCCACCACGCCGATGCGCCGCCTCCCGGACATGTGGCGGACCAGCCTGCGCGCCGCGCTCGTCATGACGGCGATCGCGGGGGCCGTCGTCGCCGGCAGCGGCGACCTGTCCGGCCAGCTGCTGCGCGAGCAGCAGCCGATGAAGCTCGCCGCGGCGGAGGGCCTGCGCCACGACACCGCCGGGGCGCCGTTCTCGATCGCGCCCGGCGTCGAGGTGCCCGGCCTGCTCAGCCTGCTCGCCGCGCACGACCCCGGCGCGACGGTCCAGGGGGTCGACGACATCCAGGCGCGGTACGAGAAGACCTTCGGACCGGCCGACTACACCCCGAACCTGCCGGTCGTCTTCTGGTCGTTCCGCGTGATGATCGGCTTCGGCATGGCGACGGTCGGCCTGTCCGTGCTCGGCCTGTGGCTGACCCGGCGGCCCCGGCGGCGGCACGGCGGCACGGCGAAGCCCGTGCCCGGCTGGTTCGCCCGCCTGTGCGTGCTGGCGCTCCCGCTGCCCGCCGTCGCGATCATCTCGGGATGGCTGCTCAGCGAGATCGGCCGTCAGCCGTGGACCGTCCAGGGCGAGCTCATGACGGCCGCCAGCGTGTCGCCCGGGGTCTCGCTCGGCGAGGTGGCGATCACCCTGGCGATCTTCACGGTCCTGTACGGCGTGCTGGCGGTGGCCGAAGGCGTGCTGCTGGTGCGGCACGTCAAGGCGGGCCCGGAGTTGCCGCCGGTCGAGAGCGCGCCCGCAGGCACCGTTCCCGCCCGCCCCGACGAGGCGCGGCTCACGCCGACGCTCATGTACTGAGGAGCCACGAGATGACGACCTTCTGGTTCATCGTGATCGCGTTCCTCTGGACGGGTTACTTCGTCCTGGAGGGATTCGACTTCGGCGTCGGCGCGCTGCTGCCGCTGCTGTCGCGCTCCGAAGCCGACCGCAAGCAGGTGCTGGCCACCATCGGGCCGGTCTGGGACGGCAACGAGGTGTGGCTGATCACTGCGATCGGGGCGATGTTCGCCGCCTTCCCGGCCTGGTACTCCGGCCTGCTCAGCGGCTTCTACCTGGCGGTCTTCCTCGTCATCGCCGGCCTGGTCGTACGCGGCGTGGGCCTGGAGTGGCGGGGCAAGGTCCACTCCCGGCGCGAGGTCGCGCTGTGCGACGCCGGGATCGTCACCGGCAGCGTGCTCCCGGCGTTCCTGTGGGGCGCGATCTTCGGCGACCTGCTGTTCGGCACGGCGCTGGCGACCGTGCTCGGCGGGGCCCTGTCGCTGTCGGTGGCCGTGCTGCACGGCGCGGTGTTCGTGGCGCTCAAGACGACCGGCGGGGTCCGGGCCCGCGCCCGCCGTGCCGCGCTGCTCGCGGCCGTCGGGGCGGTGCCGGTGGCGATCGGCACGCTGCCGTCCGTGCCCGGCAAGGGGCCGATGTGGACGCTGGGCACGGCCCTGCTCGCCGCCGCGGCGCTGGCGGCCGGGGTGACGCTGGTGTGGGGCCGCCGGGAGGGCTGGGCCTTCATCGCGACCGCGACCGCGATCGCCGCGACGACCGCCACCGTCTTCGGCGTGCTGTGGACCGCTCCCCTGCCCGGGCTCACGCTGGCCGAGGCGGCCTCGGCGCCGTACACGCTGACCGTCCTCACCTGGATCGGCCTGATCGCCCTGCCCGGCGTCATCGCCTACCAGGCCTGGACCTACTGGGTCTTCCGCAAGCGCCTCACCGCCGAGGTCTCCTGAGTTTCTCCGGGCCTGTGCACGATCGGGCACGGAGGGCACTCGGTCCATGACCGACTGTTGTGAAATGCTGCGGGAGACGGTCAAGCTCCCGACGAGGTCATCCGCGAGGCGATCGTGATGGCCTGGCGGCTGCGGACTGGTGCGCTGAAGGTTCCCGGCTCTCGGGCCGCCGCCGTACTCAGCGGGTGAGGCGCAGGTGGTGGAGGTCGGAGGGAGAGATGGGCATCCGGGCGATCGTGATGCCCTCGGCGTCCTCGACCGCGGAGGCGATGACGGCCGAGACGGGGATGACCCCGGCCTCCCCGGCGCCCTTGATCCCCAGCGGGTTCAGCGGTGAGGGCGTCTCCAGGTGGGCCGTCTCGATGCGCGGCACCTCCGTGGCGTACGGCATCAGGAAGTCCATGAACGAGGCGTTCAGCAACTGGCCGTGCTCGTCGTAGACCATCTTCTCGTACAGCGCCCCGCCGACGCCCTGGGCGACCCCGCCGTGGATCTGCCCCTCGACGATCATCGGGTTGATGAGCTTGCCGCAGTCGTGGACGACGGCGTAGCGCAGGATGCTGATCTCCGCGGTCTCCGGGTCGGTCTCCACGATCGCCGCGTGCATGCCGGCCGCGAAGGTGGACCTGACCGGCGAGTAGTAGTCCCGGCCCTCCAGGCCCGGCTCCTCCCCCTCCGCCACCGGCGGGCGGTCGTCGGAGGCGGGCCCGGCGAACTGGGTGGCCCGTTTGGCCTCCTCGTCGAAGGCGTACCGCAGCGGGTTGGACAGCACGGCGACGGTCGCCAGCGGGATCGACGCCGACGGCACGCCGGCGACGTGGACCATCCCGTCGGTGATCTCCAGGTCGCGCGGGTCGGCCTCCAGCGCCTCCGCCGCGATCCGCAGCGCCTTCTCCCTGACCTTCCGGCAGGCGAGCGCGATCGCGTTGCCGCTCATCACGGCCGCCCGTGAGGCGAAGGTGCCCACGGCGTACCCGAAGCGCCGGGTGTCGCCGGTGACGACCGACACCTTCTCGATCGGCACGCCGAGCTCGGTGGCCGCGATCTGGGCGAACACGGTCTCGTGCCCCTGCCCCTGCGAGGTCAGGCCGGTCGAGACGTGCACCCGGCCGTCGGAGGTGATCTGTACGTGCCCGCCCTCGTAGGGGCCGACGCCGGTGCCCTCGACGTAGCAGCCGACGCCGATGCCGATCCTGCGTCCCTCGGCCGCCGCGCGGGCCTTCTCCTCCGGGAAGGAGTCCCAGCCGATCAGCTCCTTGAGCATGCGCAGCGCTTCCGGGTAGTCGCCGCTGTCGTAGATCAGCGGGCGCCCGTCCTGGAACGTCATGCCCTGGTCGTACGGGAACTCGTGCGGCTGGATGAAGTTGGCCGCGCGGACCTCCGTACGGTCCCTGCCGAGGTGGGCGGCGATGCGGTCCATCGTCCGCTCCATACAGAACACGCCCTGCGGGCGGCCCGCGCCACGGTAGGGCGTGACCTGCACCGTGTTGGTGTAGATCGAGGAGAACTCGACCCGGTAGGCCCCCACCTTGTACGGCCCGAGCAGCTGCGTCGAGGTGATGATCGGCACGATGATCCCGTACGGCGTGTAGGCGCCGTGGTCGTGCAGGATCTCGACCTCGAGGCCGAGGACGCGCCCCTCGTCGTCGAACCCGACCCGCACGTGCTGGACCTGGCCGCGCTCGTGCGACGACGAGACGAAGTGCTCGCGCCGGTCCTCGGCCCACTTCACCTCGCGGTTCAGCAGCCGGGCCGCCCATGGGACGAGGACCTCCTCGGGCCACGGATGCACGATCTTCACGCCGAACCCGCCGCCGACGTCGGGCGCGATGACCTCCACCTTGGGCAGCGGCAGCCCGAGCTTGGCCGCGATCGCCATCCGCACGCTCGTGGACGTCTGAGTGGAGGAGTAGACGCGCAGCGACCCGTCGTCGGCGTCCCAGCGGGCGTACACGCCCTTCCCCTCCAAGGGCGTGCACGCGCTGCGCTCGACGTCGAGGCGGAACTCCAGCGTGTGCGGGGCGGCCTCGATCGCCTCTCGCGCGGTCACGCCGCCCGCTCCCGGCACCTCCTGGACGAGGTGCGCGCCGACGTTGCCCGGCACGTCCTCGTGCACGAGATGAACCCCGCGCACGGCCTCCTCGATGCCCACGACGGGCTTGAGGATCTCGTAGTCGACCCGGATCAGGGCGCAGGCGTCCTCGGCAAGGTAGCGGTCGCGGGCGACGACCATCACGACCGGCTCGCCGACGTGCCGGACGATCTCCCGGGCCAGCGGGTACGCCGTGCGGCCGTGGGTGAGCGCGGGGTGCGGGATCAGCAGCGGCAGCGGCTCGGCCAGCGCGCCCGGCAGGTCCTCCCACGTGTAGATCGCGACGAGGCCCTCGACGTCGAGGGCGGCGGACACGTCGATGTCGAGGATCCGCGCGTGCGCGTGCGGCGACCTGACGAATGCGGCGGCCAGCGCGCCCGCACCCAGGTCGTCGAGGTAGCGCCCCTGACCGGTGATCAACCGGGCGTCCTCGCGCCGCCGGACCGGCTCGCCGAACAACTTGGTCGTCACCGGTCCTCCTCTGCTTGAAGCTCCGCCTGAAGCTCCGCCTGAAGCTCTGCCGCCCGGTGGACGGCCTTGAGGATGTTCTGGTAGCCGGTGCACCGGCACAGGTTGCCCGCCACGGCCTCCAGCGCCTCCTCCTCGGTCGGCGCGGGGTTGTCCCGCAGGAACGCGGTGACCGTGCACAGGAACCCCGGCGTGCAGAACCCGCACTGCAGGGCGTGACACTCGGTGAAGGCCCGCTGGACCGGCGACAGCTCGCCGTCGCGCGCCAGCCCCTCCACCGTCGTGATCTCGTGGCCGTCCACGGTGACGGCGAACGTCAGGCACGACCGCACCGGCTCGCCGTCCAGCAGCACGGTGCAGGCGCCGCAGACGCCGTGCTCGCAGCCCACGTGGGTGCCGGTGAGGCCGAGGTCGTGGCGCAGACAGTCGGACAGCAGCCGCCGCCCGGGCACCGTCGCCTCCCGCACGACCCCGTTGACGGTCAGCGTCACGTGATGGCGTGTCTCGTTCACGATTCCTCCCCGCGGGCGGCGGAGGCGGCGTTCCGCAGCGCCCGTGCGGCGAGCACCCCGGTGAGGTGCCGCCGGTAGTCCGCCGTCGCGTGGATGTCGCCCTCCGGATCGATCCGGTCCCGTACGGCTTCCGCCACGGCCTCCCAGCCGGCCGAGGCGGCCGGGCGCGCACCGCACGCGGCGGTCACGTCCACGACCACCGGGACCGGTCCCACGCTCACGCACGCGACGCGGGCGGCGGCGATCCGCAGGTCCTCGTCCAGCGTGACGGCGGCGGCCACCCCGGCCACCGCGTAGTCGCCGTGCCGCCGGGCCACCTCGTGGAAGGCCGTGCCCGACCGAGGGGGCAGCGCCGGGAAGAACGCCGACACGGCCAGTTCGCCGGGCCGCAGGGCCGACTCCATCGGGCCGGTGAAGAACTCCGCGGCCGGCACCTCCCGCTCCCCGCCCCGGCTCGCCAGCCGTACCGACCCGCCGAGCAGGGCGAGCACGGCGGGCATCTCGGCGGCGGGGTCGGCGTGCACGAGGCTGCCCACCACAGTGCCGCGGTTGCGGATCACGGGGTGGGCGACCAGCCGCAGCGCCTGCCGCAGCAACGGCTGCGCGGCGGCGGCCCGCGGCGAGCGCTCCACGGCGGCGTGACGGGCCAGGGCCCCGACGCGTACGCCGGGCGGCCCGGCCTCGATCCCGTCCAGGCCGGGCACGCGGTTGACGTCGACGATGTGGGCGGGCGCGGCAAGCCGCATGTTGAGCAGCGGGATCAGGCTCTGGCCGCCCGCCAGCACCTTCCCGCCGGGCCCGGCCTCGGCGAGGACGTCGAGCGCCTCGCCGAGGGTGGCCGGGCCGTGGTAGCAGAACGGAGGCGGCTTCACCGCGTTCGCATCCGCGGGGCGGGCCGTTCAGACGGCCGGGTCGCGTTCGAGCCCGATCTCCCCACCCGTGACCTCCTTCGCTCGTCTGCCCGCGATGGCGCGGAGCAGGTGATAGCCGGCGAGCACCACGATCGTGCCGAGCGCGATCCCGGCGAGCGAGAAGTCGCCGGTGATCTGGTGGGTGACCGGCCCGATCGCGAGGATGATCCCCGCGCCGATCGGCACCATGTTGACCGGGTCGGCGAAGTCCACCCGGTTCTCCACCCAGATCTTCGCGCCGAGCAACCCGATCATGCCGTACAGGATGACCGTGACGCCGCCGAGCACGCCGCCGGGCGTGGCGGAGATCAGCGCGCCGAACTTGGGGGACAGGCCGAACAGGATCGCGATGACCGCGGCGATGTAGTAGGCGGCCGTCGAGTAGACCCGCGTGGCCGCCATGACGCCGATGTTCTCGGCGTACGTCGTGGTGGGCGAGCCGCCGACGGCGGTGGCGACCACGGTGCCGACGCCGTCGGCGATGACCGCTCTGCCCATCTGGGGGTCGACGTCGGCGCCGGTCATCTGGCCCACGGCCTTGACGTGGCCGACGTTCTCCGCGATCAGGGCGATCACGGCGGGCAGCACGACCAGCACGGCCGACACGTGGACCGACGGCGCGTGGAAGTGCGGCAGCCCGAACAGGTCGGCGTCGGCGACGCCCTGGAAGCTCACCCGCGGGTGGGTGTCGATCTTCCCGGTGCCCGCGTTGTAGGCGGTGATGTTCCCGAACACCTTGTCGGCGAGCCAGGAGACGACGAACCCGAAGATCAGTCCCAGCAGGACGCCGATCCGGCCGAGGAAGCCGCGGAACACCACGATGAACACGAAGGTCGCCAGCATCGTGATCAGTGCGATCCACGGGTCCTGCGGCCAGTAGACGTCGGCCACCACGTACGCCAGGCCGAAGCCGATCAGCATGACCACCGCGCCGGTCACGACCGGCGGGAAGATCCGGTGGATGACCTGCACGCCGAGCACGTGGATCACGACGCCGCACACCGCGAGCACCAGGCCGGCGACGAGGATGGAGCCGGTCACGACCTTGTCGGCCGCCGGGGTGTCGCCGCCGAACATCTCGCGCACGGCCGCCACGCCGCCGACGAACGAGGCCGACGTGCCGAGGTAGCTGGGGATCCGTCCCTGCGTGATCAGTAGGAACAGGATCGTCGCGACACCGGACATCATCACGGCCGTGTTCGCGTCCAGCCCCATGACGAGGGGGAACACGAAGGTCGCGCCGAACATGGCGATCACGTGCTGGGCGCCGATGCCGACCATGCGCGGCCAGCTCAGCCTCTCGTTCGGTTTGACGACCTCTCCGGGGGCCAGCCCTCTCCCGTCGCCGTGCACTGTCCATCTGAAAGCCATTTACGCCCCTCTTGGTACTGGGCCGTGGGCCGGTCGGCCACCCCGCAGGCGTCCCTCCGCGGCGTTCTAGACCGTTTGGGGCACTTTAGGACTGGCGTGCGCGACAGACATGGGCATGATCTGCCAAACCGGCGAGCTCCGGAGCGTCACACCACGCGGATCCTGTACCCCTCGCCGGTGACGACCTGGCCCGCCCGGATTTTGCAGGCCTTGCGCAACTCCACGCGTCCGTCGACACGCACCCGGCCCTCCGCCACGAGATGCTTGGCCGCGCCGCCGCTGTCGGCGATCTGGCAGAACTTGAGGAGATCGCAGAGCGGGATGTAGTCGCCGTCCAGCTCGAAGGTGATCGCTGGGGCCTTCGCGTCGTTCACGCCGCCAGCTTAGATAGTCAGATACCCCTCATGCGCAGGACGTGCAGGGCGAGGGTGAGGTTGAGCCGCAGGTGCGCGTCCTCGGTGAAGTTGCCCAGCATGCGCTCCAGCTTGCCGATCCGATAGCGCAGGGTGTTGTAGTGGAAGTGCAGCCGGCGCGCGGTCTCCGCGACGTTGAGGTTGGTCTCCAGCAGCGCCTGCAGGGTGCGGCGCAGGTCGGCGTTCTCCGCGTCGTCGTCGCCCGCCAGCGGGCCCAGGGTCTCGCGGACGAAGGCGTGCAGCTCGTCGGTGTCGTTCACCAGCGACAGCAGCCGGTAGACGCCCAGCTCGTCGAAGTGGGCGACCGCGCCGGCCCCGTGGAGCTGCCGGCCCACCCTGGCGGCCTTCAGCGCCTGGCCGTACGCGCCGGGCAGGGCGTCCACCCCGGAGGCGACCCGGCTGAGGCCGGTGGAGAACGTGCCGTCGGAGACGGCGGCGAGCGCGTCCCTGGCCACCTTCGCCGGGTCGGCCGCCGCCCCGACGATCGCCACGACCTCGTGGGAGAAGCCGGCGACGGCGCCGCGCGGGTCGTGCTTGCGCACCGACGCCTGCCACGCCGCCAGCATGCGGTCCTGGACCGGTCGTTCCTCGGCGTCCGGGTCGATCTCGGCGACCAGCACGCTCACCGGGCGCTCCAGGTCCCAGCCGAACGCCTGGGCGCGCTCGGCCACCCGCAGCCCGCCCCTGCCGGTGAGCACGTCGCGCAGGAAGTCGGCACGGTACTTGCTCTCGACGGCGGTGACCGCCTCCTGCTTCGTGATCACCAGCGCGGCGACGGTCGCGGCGCGCTCCAGGATGCCGATGTCGCTGGAGGTCAGCGTGCCGTGGGCGCTGTAGGCCGCGATCCTCCCGTGATGGTGCCCGCCCGCGACGACGGGCACCGCCGCGTAGTGCCCGTCGCCGGCCGCGGGCGTGGCCGCCGGCGTCCGCGCGAGGACCGCGTTGATCTCCCGCAGCCGGGCCACCTGCGCGGACTCTCCGGCGGCCGCGAGGAGATGACCCGCGGCGTCGGTCGCCCCCACGGCCACCTGCAGCAGCCCGGCCACCTCCGCCGTGACCTCCCGCATCCCGCCCCCGGCCAGCACGATCTGCACGAGCGCCCGGTGCGCCTCCTCCGTACGGGCGAGGATCGCCGCCTGGCGGTTGAGTATGTCGGTGAGCACCTGGTTGAGGATGTCGTCGAAGCCCACGTCGTTGGGCAGCAGGATCAGCGGGAAGCCCAGCCGGTCGGCCTGCTCGACCATCTCACCCGGGAGCTCGTCCAGGTAGCGGCCGAGCTTGATCGCCAGAGCGGCGAGGCCGCGCTCGTCCAGGTCGGCCACGAGCCGGTCGAGCGACTGCGGCGTGTTGCGCAGCGGGTAGCCCGTGGTGAGCAGCAGCTCGTGCGGCTTCACCCACGCGAGGATGTCGGGCACCTCCATCACGTTGAGGCGCTGCACGATGCGATCGAGGCCGGCCCGACCGGCGATCAGGCGGGCGTCCGCCAGCGTCGAGACCCCGAGCACCTCGCCCACCGACACGCCGTGGAGGATCGTTCCAGTGCTCGCCAGGCGCATGGCGGGCGGGGCCGGGTCGTTCTGCAATGCCGTCTCCGAGAATGCCGTCATGGGGGGTCGCGACGTCCTCGGGTCATCGGTCGCTCACCGCTCCTCGTTCGCTACGCGGGCCGCTCGTTCCTCGCGGACCCGCTCCGGGGACGTCTCAGGCCGATTCTGCCCGACCGTGGTCCTGTCAGGAAGAGCCAAGCATTCGGCCGACTGTTGGCATCTTTCTCCGTACGGAGGGGGGAGACCGGGCCTTAGCGTCGGCAACGACTGGCTTCGGGAGGTCCGGTGAGTGTTGGCACGCGCCCGAGAGGGCGGCGGGCGACGACGCCCGCGTCCCGCCCCCCGGCGGCCCCCGCCTACGTGAGCGGCGCCGCGAGCGTCGCCGTACGGCCCGCGCTCGAGGCGCCCCGCCGCCCGGCCAGGGTGCTCGCGGTCTTTCCTCTCGCGCTCTACCTGGAGATCAGGAGCGAGGCCGAGCCGCACGTCGTCGCCGTGGTGACGGGCGAGGCCACCCGCCTGCCCAACGCCGTGGTGCTCGCGGAGCGCCTCGACGGGGTGTCGGCGGGCGACGACGCCTGGGTCGGCGAGGGCTCCGTCGAGGTCGGCGGCGTGTCGATCTGCGTGCGCCGCTGGTGGGACCCCGCTCCCCCGCTCGGCCCCGCCGACCCCGTACGGCTCGCGCCCGCCCTCGGCCTGCTCGGCCGTGCCCGCACGGCCTCACCCCGGCGGCCGGGGCTGGACCCGGACGGCGCCCCGGCGCTGCTCGAGAGCGGCTGCCGCGCCGGTTCGCTGGTGGAGAGCATCACCGCGGCCGAGCGGCTGATCGGCCTCGGCCCGGGGCTGACCCCGAGCGGCGACGACATGCTCGCCGGCCTGCTGGTCGCGCTGCGGCACCTCGGTGCGGCGGCGGGAGTGCCGCGCGCCGTCTGGCTGGCCGACTGGCTCGCCGCGGCGGTCACCTACGACGCCCGCACCCGGACCACGCCCATCTCGGCCACCCTGCTGCACTGCGCCGCCAGGGGCGAGGCGAGCCCGGAGGTCACCGGGGTGCTGCGCGGCGTGGCCGGGCACCAGCCGCTTGAGCCGGCCGTGCACCGCCTGCTCCGCCTCGGCCACACCTCGGGCGCCGATCTGGCGTGGGGCGTGCAGATCGGCCTGTCCGCCGTCCTCGCCCACCGGGAGGGCCGTTGAACGATCTGGTCGAGGTGCGCCCCGGGGTCTACCGCGACTCCGTGACGCTGATGCGGGTGAGCCGGGCGCTCACCGGATCGCCCGGAGTGGCCGTCGCCGTCGTCGCGATGGCGACCGAGCTCAACCTGGGCCTGGCCCGCGATCTCGGCTTCGCGGTGCCGCCCGCGACGCCCGGCGACCTGCTGGTGGCGGTCCGGGCCGGCTCGCCTGCGGAGCTGGAGGACGCCGCCGCCGAACTGGAGCGACAGCTCGCCGCACGGGCGCCGGCGAGCGGGACGCGGGGCGAGGCGCCGCCGCGTACGACCCGGTCGGCGGCGCGGGCCTTCGAGGCGAGCCTGGCGCTGGTGAGCGTGCCGGGCGAGCACGCCTTCGCCGAGGCGCTCGACGCCGTGGAGGCCGGGCTCTCCGTGATGATCTTCAGTGACAACGTGCCGGTGGAGCAGGAGATCCTGCTCAAGGACCGGGCACGGGCCAGGGGTGTGCTCGTGATGGGGCCCGACTGCGGCACCGCGGTCGTGGGCGGGGCCGGCCTGGGTTTCGCCAACGTCCTGCACCCCGGGCCCGTCGGTCTCGTGGCCGCCTCGGGGACCGGCGCCCAGCAGGTGACGAGCCTGCTCGACCTCGCCGGCGTCGGCGTGTCCCACGTGCTCGGCGTGGGCGGCAGGGACCTGTCCGCCGAGGTGGGCGGGCGCTCGGCCGTGCAGGCGCTGCGCGCGCTCGACGAGGACCCGGCGACCGAGCTGATCGTGCTGGTCTCCAAGCCCCCCGCCCCCGAGGTGGCCAGTGCCGTACGGGACCTCGACCTGGCGACGCCGGTCGTCGCCGCGCTGCTCGGGCCGGGGCAGGACGACCTGACCACCGCCGCGGAGAAGGTGCTGCGGGCCCTCGGCCGCGACGTCCCCGAGTGGCCGTCCTGGCCCGCACCGGCGCGGGCCGGGCGCCGGGACGCGGCGGGGACCCTGCGAGGGCTCTACGCCGGCGGCACGCTGTGCGCGGAGGCGGCGCTCGTCGCGGGCACGGGCGAGTTCACCGACTTCGGCGACGACGCCTACACCCAGGGCCGGGCCCATCCCATGATCGACCCGGCGCTGCGCCTGGAGGCGCTGCGGGGCGTCGCCTCCGGCGTCGTGCTGATGGACGTCGTGCTCGGGCACGGCGCCGACCCCGACCCGTCCTCCTGGCTCGCGCCCGCCATCGGCGACGCGGCGGCCAGGGGCGTGGACGTGGTCGTGGCCGTCGTCGGCACCGACGGCGACCCCCAGGGGCTGCGCGCCCAGGCCGCCCGGCTGAGCGAGGCCGGGGCGGCGGTCTTCACCTCGAACGCCGCGGCCGCCCGGCACGCCCGCCTCCTCGCGGGCGGGTGACGGGTGTGGCCGCGCCGACCTCGATCGGAGCTTGATGACCCTCTCCATGCTGTACGGCGAGCCGCGCGTCATCACGGTGGGCGCGCAGGTGCTGGGCGAGGCGCTGGACCGGCAGGCCGTGCCGCGGCGGGAGGTCGACTGGCGGCCGCCGCTGCCGGGCGCCTC
This sequence comes from Microbispora sp. KK1-11, assembly GCF_006874435.1. NCBI lineage: Bacteria > Bacillati > Actinomycetota > Actinomycetes > Streptosporangiales > Streptosporangiaceae > Microbispora > Microbispora sp. KK1-11. Next base: position 33,939 of record NZ_VIRJ01000028.1, read on the forward strand.
GGCGGCCCTCGCGCGGGTGCTGGCCGACCCCCGGCGCGAGAGCGCCAACGCCACCGCCGTCGGGCGGATGCTGTCCGCGCGGCCCATGCTCACCGGCGTACGTCCGGCACGTGAGGTTCTCGGCCTGGGGGCCGGGGAGTTCTTCCACGCCGGTCCGCCGATCACCTGGGAACGGGCCTCAGGCCCGATGCGGGGGGCGCTCGTCGGGGCGATGCTGTTCGAGGGCCTGGCGGCCACCCCCGAGGAGGCGGAGGACCGCCTGGCCTCCGGCGCGGGGATCACCCTCGACTCCTGCCACCACCACCGCACGGTCGGCCCGATGGCGGGGGTGGTCGGCCCGTCCATGTGGATGCTGGAGGTCGCCGACGCCGAGCACGGCGGCACGGCCTACTGCTCACTGAACGAGGGGCTGGGCAAGGTCCTGCGCTACGGCGCGTACGGGCCCGAGGTGATCGAGCGGCTGCGCTGGATGGGCGAGGTGCTCGGGCCGGTGCTGGCGGCGGCGCTGGAGCGGTGCGGCCCTCTCGACCTGCGCACGCTCATCGCGCAGGCGCTGCAGATGGGCGACGAGCTGCACAACCGCAACCGCGCCGCGACGTCCCTGCTGGTGCGCGAGATCGCGCCCGCGATCGTGGAGGCGGCTCCGCACCACGCGGCCGAGGTGCTGCGATTCATCAATGGAAATGATCATTTCTTCCTGAACGCGGGAATGGCGGCGGCGAAAGTCAGCGCCGACGCGGCGCGCGGCGTGCCCGGGTCGAGCCTGGTCGTGGCGATGGCGCGCAATGGAACCGATTTCGGAATACAGGTGTCGGGCCTCGGCGACCGGTGGTTCACCGGCCCCGCCGGCGTGCCCGACGGCCTGTACCTCGGCGGGTACGGCCCGGACGACGCCAACCCCGACATCGGCGACTCCACCATCACCGAGACGGCGGGCCTGGGCGGCTTCGCCATGGCGGCGGCCCCCGCGATCGTCCGGTTCGTCGGCGGCGAGGTGGCCGACGCCGTGGCGGCCACGACCTCGATGTACGAGATCACCATGGCCGAGCACCCGGCCTACCAGATCCCGGGGCTGGGCTTCCGCGGCACGCCGGCCGGCATCGACGTCGCGCTCGTGGCCAGGACCGGTCTGCTGCCCGTTGTGAACACCGGCATCGCGGGCAGGATCGCCGGAACCGGGCAGGTGGGAGCGGGTCTGGTCAGCCCGCCGGCCGAGGCCTTCACGGCCGCGCTCGACGCGCTGGGCGAGGCATGAATTCCCTTTGACCGTCATCAGACCGTAATATCGTCGTCAACCTCAGATATCCGATGCAATTCGCACGGTCCGGTCGGGGGATCTTGCGGAGCGAGCGTGAATTGGGGACCTAATCTATGACGACAGATCGCCTGCTCGGTATGGTCCCCCCTATGCCAGAGGGTCAGGGACCTGTGGGCCGCATCCCCGCGGGGAGCGCCCCCGAAGGGCAGGGCCGTCTCGTCGGCCGGCGCTACCGGCTGCTGTCCCCCGTGGGCCGCGGCGGCATGGGGATGGTGTGGCACGCCCACGACGTGCTGCTGGACCGGGACGTCGCGGTCAAGGAACTGCTCCTGCCGTTCGGGCTCGACAACGCCGGCGCGCAGACCGCCCATCGGCGCATGCTGCGCGAGGCGCGCTCGGCCGCCCGGCTCAGCCATCCCGGCATCGTCACCGTCCACGACGTCGTCGAGGAGGACGGGCGGCCGTGGATCGTCATGGAGCTCGTCCGCGCCTGGTCCCTGGAACAGGCCGTGCGGCAGAGCGGCCCGCTGCCGGTCGTGCAGGCCGCCGAGATCGGCATCCGGGTGCTCGACGCGCTGCGTCACGCCCACGCCGCCGGCATCCTCCACCGGGACGTGAAGCCCGGCAACGTGCTGCTCACCGCCGACCGCGTGGTGCTCACCGACTTCGGCATCGCCGCCATCGAGGGCGACGTCACGATCACCCAGACCGGGCTGCTCATGGGCTCGCCCGCCTACATCCCGCCGGAGCGCCTGCAGGGCCGCCCGATCACCCACGCCGCGGACCTGTGGTCCTTCGGCGCGACGCTGTACGCCGCCGTGGAGGGCCGCCCGCCGTACGAGGGGCCGGACGCGGTCGCCGTGCTCGGCGCCGTGCTCACGCAGGAGCCCAACCGGCCGCGCCGGGCGGGCGCGCTGCTTCCGGTCATCGAGGGCCTGCTCCGCAAGAACCCGGCCGACCGCCTTCCGGCCGCGCAGGTCGCGGAGATGCTGGAGCGGGTGCTGCACAGCCACGGCGCCGGGCTGCCGGGCCGCGCCGGCACGCCGACGTCGGTGCCGACCCCGCAGGACTCCACGCCCGCGGGGTTGCTGCCGCCGCTCGACATCCCCTCGGGGCCGCTGCCCTCGCGCATCATCGAGACGCCCTCGGGTCCGGTCCGCGTGCCGCTCACGGCGGAGAACCTCGCCCCGGGCGCGGCCACCCCGCCCGGCGCCGCGCCCCGTCCCATGGAGCCCCGTCCCATGGAGCCCCGTCCCATGGAGCCCCATGCCGGGGAGCCCAGGCCCGCCGACCCCGCGTACGAGCCTCCGGGCGCGTTCGGGCCCGTGAACGCCTTCGGGCAGACCCCTGCCTTCGAGACGGGCTTCGACCCGCTGTCGTCCCCCTCGGGGTCGACGCACGCGCCGGAGCGGCCGAAGGAGGCCATGTGGCCGACGCCCACGCCGGGCGACATGCCCGGCGACCTGGGCGGCACGCCGCGAGCGCCGCACCGGCCAGGGCAGCACGCGACGCCCCAGCAGACGGGACCCCAGCACGTGGCGCCGCAACACGGGGCGCCACAACACGCGGCGCCGCAACAGGCCGTCGCGCAGGCCGTCTCGCCGCAGACCGGCGACTCCGGGCCGATCGCGGACACCACCGGTCCGCACGGGCCCCGGGTGGGGCGCAGGCGCAAGGAGCTGGCCGACGAGATCGCCGACGGCGAGGGCCGGTCGAAGGTGCTGCTCGTCGTCGCCGCGGCGGCCGTGGTCGCGGTGATCGTCGCGATCGTGTTCGTGCTGCTGCCGAGCGGCTCGGACGACGAGACCGTGGTCTCACAGCAGGACGGCAGGTCGGGCACCACCCTCGCGCCCACCGACGCCCCCACCACGACCGCGCGCCCGCTGTCGGCCGTACGCGTGCCCGAGGGCTACCACCTGGTGACCCAGGGCGGGGTGTCGCTGGCGGTGCCGAAGGAGTGGACCTCCACGGCCGACGACGGTGTCGTCAGGCTCACGGGCCCGAAGGACAGCGGGCAGAGCATCACGATCAAGAGGATCCCCGACGGCAGCCTGGCGGCGCTGCGGTCCGCCGAGCAGAACCTGGACATCAAGGACTTCACCGACTACACGCAGGTCCAGCTGCGCCAGGTGGACTACCGCTACCCCGCGGCCGACTGGGAGTACACCTACACCAACACCAGCGAGGTCACCGTCCACGCGGTCATTCGCTACCTGGAGGCGGGCGAACGCGCCTACGCGATCATGTTCGCCTCGCCCGACTTCGACTGGAACGAGTCCGCGGCACCGGTTCGGCAGGCCCTCTGGAGCACCTTCCGCCCCGCCTGACGCCCGGTCCTCGCCGGGGCGACGCAGCAGCCCGTGCCTCGCCTCGGCGGCGTCGCGTGGCGACCTGTTCCCGCACTCTTTGGACAGAATGTCCTGATCGACCACGCGTGAATCCGGATTCCGAGGAGTGCCGGTGCGGACCTTCGAGGCGCTGCGGGAGGACGATCCCCGGCAGGTGGGGCCCTTCCGGATCGAGGCACGCCTGGGCGAGGGCGGGATGGGCCGCGTGTATCTCGGGCGTTCGCGGAGCGGGCGGGCCGTCACGGTGAAGGTGGTGCGGCCCGAGTTGGCCGGCGACGCCGAGTTCCGCCGCAGGTTCGACCGCGAGGTCGCCACGGCCCGCAGGGTCAACGGCTTCTTCACCGCGGGAGTGGTCGACGCCGACCCGCAGGGGTCGCCGCCGTGGCTCGCGACGGCGTACGTGCCCGGCATGTCGCTGGAAAACGCCGTGGACGAGCACGGGCCGTGGCCGGAGGAGTCCGTCCTGGCCCTGGCCGCCGGTCTTGCCGAGGCGCTGGAATCGATCCACGCGGCCGGGGTCGTCCACCGGGACCTCAAGCCGTCGAACGTGCTGCTGGCCGGGGACGGCCCCCGCGTCATCGACTTCGGCATCTCCCTGGCCGCCGAGGGCGGCTCGCTGACGAGGACCGGCATCACCATGGGCACTCCCGGGTTCATGTCCCCTGAGCAGCTCAAGGGCGCCCGGGTCGGACCGGCGAGCGACGTGTTCTGCCTGGGGCTCGTGCTGGCGTTCGCCGCGACGGGCACCGGGCCGTTCGGACAGGGGTCGTGGCAGGGGCTGTGGTATCGCATCGTCCACGAGGAGCCCGCCCTCCACGCGCTGCCGCCCACGGTGCGGACGCTGGTCGCGCGGTGCCTGGCCAAGGAACCGGAAGGGCGGCCGACCCTGTCGGCCGTGCTGAACGAACTGGCAGGCGGTGGCCCTGACGCCGCCTCGCCCACCCAGCAGGGCGGGTGGCTTCCCCCGACCGTGGCGCAGGCGGTGCGTACGCGCGTCGCCCCGACCCTCGCCTCGACCGCGTCGCCGGAGCCGCCGCGCTCGCCGCTGTTCGACCGGCCGGGCCCGCAGGTGCTCGCACCCGGTCCGCGGCCGGCCTTCCCCGCGCCGAACCCTCCGTACATTCCTCCCGCTCCCTACGCGGCGGGGCCCGTACGCCCGGCGAGGCCGTACGCGCCGCCGATGCGTCCCGCGGCCGGGCGACGGCCCAGGCGATACCCCGCCTGGCTGCGGCGGACCACACGCGCCTGGGCGGCCCTCTGCGGGCTCCTCATGGCCGTCGCCGCCGTGTGCGAGGTCGGCATGGGCATCTCCGCCACGCCGAGGAGCGTTTCCGGCGACGGCTCTGCGTTGACCGTCGCGCTGAACCCCGCGTTGAAGCCGGCGATCTACGTCTCCGGCGCGTCACCCGATCCGCGCTGCGAGGTCGAGAACGGCCATGGCCGGAACGCCAGGCTCGTCCGGCCGGCGGCGAGCTACCGGCCGTTCGCCACGGGCGACGCCAAGTGGCGGCTGCTCTACGAGATCCGCGCGCCGAAGACGGCCACCTACACGGTGACGTGCTCCGGCGAGGACACCGTGTTCGGCGTCGGAGCGGCGCCCTCGGCCGAGGTCCGGAGCGTCGCCGGCGCCGCCGCGGCGCTCCTGGTGCTCCTCGCCGCCTTCGGAGCGCCGGCCCTGCTTGTGGCCGCTCTCGTCACCAGGAAGTCGCGCCCGGCCCCCTGAGCCGGAAGCGCGCCCGCGCTCACTTGGCGTCGGCGTAGCAGGTGACGGCCACCGCCTCCATCGGGAAGCGGACCGTGGTGTCGCCGAACAGCAGCCGGGTCGCCTCGTGCGCCGCGCGTCCGACGGCCTCGCGGACCTCGCCCGCCACGTCGAGCGGGCAGTGCACCATCACCTCGTCGTGCTGGAAGAACACCAGCCGCGCCGGGTCCGGCAGCAGCCCGCGCAGCACGGCGAGGAGCGTCAGCGCCCACTCGGCCGCCGTGGCCTGCACGACGAAGTTGCGGGTGAACCTCCCCCGGTCCCTGGCCGCCCTGGCGCCCTCGGGACCGGCCACCAGCCGCCGCCACCGGTCCGACGGGGGCGGGCAGGTGCGGCCCAGCCACGAGCGGACCAGCCGCCCCTCCTCCCCCGCGCGTGCCGCGTCCTCCACGAACGCGTACGCCTTCGGAAACCGCTGCCGCATCACGGCCAGCAGCTTGGAGGCGTCGCCGCTGGTCCCGCCGTACATCGCGGACAGCATGGCGATCTTGGCCGACTCGCGGACCCCGCCGAACGCCTGGGCCAGCGCGGCGTACAGGTCGATCTCGCCGGCCGCCCGCGCGAGCCCCCGGTCCCCGGACAGCGCGGCCAGCACCCGGGGCTCGAGCTGCGCGGCGTCGGCGACCACGAGCGTCCAGCCGTCGTCGGCCACCACGACCCTGCGCATGACCTTGGGGATCTGCAGCGCGCCGCCGCCGCTGGTGGCCCACCGGCCGCTCACCACCCCGCCCACGACGTACTCGGGCCGGAAGCGGTCGCCGCTGACCCATTGATCGGCCCAGGTCCAGCCGTGGAAGCTGTACAGGCGGGCCAGTTCCTTGTACGCCAGCAGCGGCGCGACGGCGGGGTGGTCGACCGTCTTCAGCACGCGGGAGCGGGTGGACGGGATCTCGATCCCCGCGGTCTTGAACGCCCGGACGATCTGCTGCGGGGAGTCGGGGTTGACCAGGTGGCCGAAGGCGGCCGACACCTCGTCGGCCAGGGCCTGGAGCTTCGCGGGCCGCATGCCGTGGGCGGGGCGGGGCCCGAGCAGGTCGGTCAGCAGCGCGTCGTGGACGTCCTCGCGCCAGGGCATGCCGTCGTGGGCCATCTCGGCCGCGATGAGCGCGCCGGCCGACTCTGCGGCGACGAGCAGGCGGAACCGCCCGGGATCGGGCGTGCGCGCGACGCGGCGGCGCTGGTCCTCGAACACCTCGGCGACCATGTCGGCCTCGGGCACGCCGTGTCCCTGCGGCGCCGGGTCGAACAGGCTCGCCTGCGTGCCGCGCGCCTGATGCGCGTCAGACGCCTCGTGCGGGTCGTCGGGCACAGGGAGGCCGCGCAGGCGCGCGTAGGCCGCCTGGACCTGTCTGGGCTCCCCGTAGCGCCCGTCCGCCGCCAGCAGGAGGTTCTCGGTCAGCACGACGTCGTGGCAGCGCGACAGCCGTACGCCGGCGGACAGGAGCGCCGGGTAGACGCGGCGCGCGTCGGCCCACACCCAGCGGGGCCGCTCGGCGGCCTCCAGCGAGCGCACGGCCGCCGCGAGATCGGGGACCCGGCTCGCCGGCTCGCCGAGGGGCTTCATGGTGCCGCCCCCCTCGGCGTCGGCCGCCACCACAACGTGCACCCCACCAGCGTGCCAGGCGGCGCCGACATTTCCCCGGCCGCGCCCGTCCGATCAGAGCGGGATCTCGACCTCGTCCTCCAGCGGCGGCTCCTCCTCCTGGGGCAGGCAGCCCGTGGCGGCGAAGCAGCGCAGCCGGAGCGTGTCGCCGGTGACCGACAGGTGGAGGAAGCTCTTGAAGAAGGGCGGGGTGTCCCAGTCGGACAGTTCTGAGATGTACCGGTGGAAGACCCGCCCCACCGGCAGGCGGAACGGCATCGGCCAGCCGCCGAGCAGCCGGGCCGCCCACTTCACCCGCGCGCCGAGCGGCGCCCCCGGCGTCGGCCGGGGCGGGGTGTTGCCGATCCGCCGGGACATCAGGGCCAGCCCCTCCTCAGGGGTGATGTAGAGCCCGCGCAGCCGCAGCCTCCTGCTGTAGAGCAGGCTGTAGAAGGACAGCGAGTCGCCGCGCAGCGGATAGCACTTGAAGTCGTCCTCGTGGACGCCGCCCGCGTCCACCCGGGGGATCGTGTGGGTGGCGTGCATGAACGCCCCGCCGCCCCCGGACACGACGTACTGGATGAGCCGTCCCTCCGCCCGGACCGGGTAGCGCTGGTAGTTGTGCACGTCGCCGCCGATGGCCGCGACGTAGTTGTGCGCGGGGTCGCGGACCACGTCGTCCACCGTGCCGCCGCCCTCGATCTCGCAGGGGTGGTAGGCGTTGTTGACGTAGATCGGCTTGCCGGTGATCAGGATCTTGGGCCGGGGGTCGGTGGAGACCCGGCGCAGCCACTCGCCCTGCTCGCGGTCGAGGGTGCCCTTGATCCCGGTGTCGATGCCGACGAGCAGCAGGCGGCCCGTGTCGATCATCCAGTAGGGCCCCGTCAGCGCCGGGCCCGGGTTGGGCCGCATCTTCCTGGCCTCGGCGAGGGCGTCCTCGTCGATCGTCTCCGGCTTCTTCCACAGCAGCCCGCGCAGCCCGTCGGGCGACAGGCGGAATCCGCGCTGTTCCGCGGACAGGGGGTGGGCGTCGCAGAAGACCCGCATGAAGCCGCCGAGCCCGTCGTACCAGTCGTGGTTGCCGGGCACGGCGAAGATCGGGGCCGGGTAGTCCTTGTAGGGCCGGAAGAACTTGTCGCCGTACTCGTTGCCCGAGCCGGTCGGGTAGATCACGTCGCTCGCGATGACGGCGAACGCGGTGTCCGCGCCGAGCTTGAGCAGCCCGGGCACCACCGCGTACTGCGAGGCGTCGCCCTCGCCGGTGTCGCCGAGCACCAGGAACGAGAACTCCTCCCCCAGGTCGAGCCTGACACGGAAGTCCGGGTCGGCGCCGCGATCGCGCTGGGCCGCCACCCAGCGGCGGCGCACCTGCGGCGAGGGGTCGCCGAACAACTGGGCGAGGACCTCGTTGCGGGACCGCCACAGCGTCGCGGGGTTCAGCCAGGTGAAGGAGTTCCGGTTGGGCCGCAGCGCGTCGAACGTGCCGATCTGCGGGCAGTCCCAGCCCGCTCCGGCCTGCGACACCCGTGACGAGACCTGCTTCCCCCGCGCGGCGGCCGCGCCCACATCGACCATGGGAACAATCTTGGCGTTTCTAGCGCCTCGATCGACAAGATTTGCCCGAACTGAGCGGTGTCCAGAGTGGTGCATCGCAAGGCGGAGGAGGAGCTCGTAGCGGAGCCTACGACCGATCTTCCCGGGCCCCGCGGGAATCCCGAGCCCGCGAGGGATTTTCGTGGGTGGGGCGACAACGTAGCGAGGTGCCGCTCTGGGCGACGCGAAGGGGCGAAGATCGGAGGGAGAGGCGTTAGGGGATCAGCACACCCGGGTTGAGGATCCCGGCGGGATCGAGCCGTTCCTTGATCCCCCGCAGGATGTCGCCGCCCAGGTCGCCGATCTCGGCGGCGTACGCCTCGCGGTGGTCGCGGCCGACGCCGTGGTGGTGCGAGATCGTGCCGCCCGCCTGCACGATCGCCTCGTTCGCCGCGCGCTTGGCGGCCGCCCACTGCCCGAGCGGGTCGCCGGTCTGCGCGGTCACCACGGTGAAGTACAGCGACGCCCCCGTGGCGTACACGTGGGAGATGTGGCACATGACCAGCGGTGAACCCAGCGCGCCGAGCAGGGCCAGCCGTACGGCGTCGTACAGGCGCGGCAGGTTCGACCAGAAGCAGGCGGTCTCCAGCGTCTCCACCGTCGCCCCTGCGGCCAGCAGGGAGTCGCGCAGGTAGGGGACGGAGAACCGGCCCTGCGCCCACTTGTCCCCCGGTTCCGGCCCGAGGTGCACCCCGCCCGCCTCCACCAGCACGGCGGAGGCGCTGTCCCGCCGGTGGGCCACGTCGCCAGGGGAGCCTTCGAAGCCCGCCACCAGCAGGCAGCCGGAGTCGCGCCCCGCCGCGCCGAGGTCGGCGGGCTTCGCCAGCCCGACCATGGTCTCGGTCTCGTCCGACAGCCTCAGCACCGTGGGCGGCGGGGCCTCCTGCTGCGCGAGCCGCCGCATGGCGGCCGCGCCCTCGGCGAAGGTGGCGAAGCGCCAGCCCTCGTACGTCCTGACCTCCGGGGCCCGGCGGACGCGCAGCCGCAGCGAGGTGATCACCCCGAAGGCGCCCTCGGAGCCCAGGAACACCTGGCGCAGGTCCGGCCCGGCGGCCGACCTGGGCGCACGGCCGAGCTCCAGCGTGCCCCGGGGCGTCGCGACGGTCATGCCGGCGACCATGTCGTCGAACCTGCCGTACCCGGCCGAGGCCTGCCCGCTGGACCTGGCCGCCGCGAACCCGCCCAGCGTCGCGTACTCGTACGACTGGGGGAAGTGCCCGAGCGTCAGCCCGTGCGCGGCGAGGAGCTGCTCGGCCTGCGGCGCGCGCAGGCCCGGCTCCAGCTCGGCGATCATGGACACGGGGTCGACGGAGACGAGCCGGTTGAGCCGGGCCAGGTCGAGCGCGACCACGCCGGTGAAGCCCCGCCGGGCCGCCACGAGGCCGCCGACCACCGAGGTGCCCCCGCCGAACGGCACCACGGCCACCCGCTGCTCCGCGCACACGCGCAGCACGGCGGCCACCTCGTCGTGCGAGCCGGGGAGCACGACGGCGTCGGGCGCGTCCGAGGCGTCCCCCGCGCGCATGAGCAGCAGGTCGGGGGTGGACTTGCCCCGGGTGTGCCGGATGCGGGCGTCGTCGTCGGCCCGCACGTTCCCGTCCCCTGCGATCGCGGCCAGCGCGGCCAGGACGGGCGGCGGCAGCGTCACCGGCGGCAGCCGCACCTCGCCGAACGTCGCCGCCGGTGTCGCGGGCGCCCGGACGCCGAGGAGCTCCGCGAGCAGGTCGCGCACCGGCGCGGGCAGCTCGGCGGCCTTGGCGGGATCGCCCCAGCCCGACCAGAGCATGGGTTCCGCCGCGGTGAGAGGGGTTTCCATAGCCGTCGCGCCTCCAGGTAGGTTACTAGAGGGTAATGCGGAAGTAGTGGAGGGGACATGAACTCCTCACTGAACGCGGCCAGGCGCCGGTGGGAGCTCGACGAGGCGGGCACGGACGTCGTGGACGTGCTCGTGGTCGGCCTGGGAGCGACGGGAGCCGGGGCCGCGCTCGACGCCGCCTCGCGCGGGCTGTCCGTGGTCGCCGTGGACGCTCACGACCTGGCGTTCGGCACATCTCGGTGGAGCTCCAAGCTGATCCACGGCGGGCTGCGCTACCTCGCGAGCGGGCAGGTCGGCGTGGCATGGGAGAGCGCGGTGGAGCGCGACGCCCTGCTGCGCTTCACGGCGCCTCATCTGGTCGCCGCCCACCCGTACCTGCTGCCGCTGACGCCGGCCGTCCCCCGGGCCCAGGCCGCGACCCTCATGGCCGGCTACCGCCTGGGCGACGCGCTGCGGGCCGCCGCGGGCACGCCGCGGCGCCTGCTGCCCGGCCCCTCGCGGCTCGCGGCCGGCCGGGCGCTCGCGCTCGCCCCGTCGCTGCGCGCGGACGGCCTGCGCGGGGCTCTGCTGTCGTGGGACGGCCGGGTGGTGGACGACGCCCGCCTGGTCGTCGCGCTGGCGCGTACGGCCGCCGCCCACGGCGCGCGGATCCTCACCCGGTGCCGGGCGCTGGCCCTCGCCGGGGACGGCGCCCGGGTGCGCGACGAGCTGACCGGCGGCGAGTTCGACATCCGGGCCCGTGCGGTGATCAACGCGACCGGCGTGTGGGCCGGGGAGCTGACGCCGTCGGTGGCGCTGCGTCCCTCGCGGGGCACGCACCTCGTCCTGCGCCCCGGGGCCCTCGGCGCGCTGCGCGCGGGGCTGCACGTGCCGATCCCCGGCGAGCGCGCCCGCTTCGCGCTGGTGCTCCCCCAGGCCGACGGGCGGGTCTACGCCGGGCTGACGGACGAGCCGCTCGACGGCCCGATCCCGGACGTCCCCGAGGCCCCTGAGAGCGACGTCGCCTTCCTGCTCGAGGTCATCGGGACGGCGCTGGACCGGCCGCTGTCCCGCGCGGACGTCGCCGGCGCCTTCGCCGGGCTGCGGCCCCTGGTGGACACGGCGGACACGGCCGACGCACCGGACTCCGCCGGCGGCCGGACGTCCGACCTATCCCGCCGCCACGCCGTGCTGCGCTCGCCGGACGGCGTCGTGACGGTCGTGGGCGGGAAGCTCACGACGTATCGGCGGATGGCTGAGGACGCCGTCGACGCCGCCTGCCCCCACGCCCGCGCGAGCCGTACGGCGCGGCTTCCCCTCGTCGGGGCCGGGCCGGTGCGTCCGGGCGCGCCCGGACGGCTGGCCCTCAGGTACGGCTCGGAGGCCTGGGCGGTGCGCGACCTGATGCGCGAGGACCCGGCCCTGGCCGAGCCGGTGGCGCTGGGGATCACCCGGGCCGAGCTGGTGTGGGCCGTGCGCCACGAGGGCGCCCTGGACGCCGGCGACCTGCTGGACCGGCGGACCAGGATCGGGCTGGTGCCCGAGGACCGCGCGGCGGCCCTCCCCGCCGCCGAGGCCGCCCTGGCCTACTCCTGAACGGCGCCCATCCCTCCGGCACCGCCCCTGTCTGGTTCTCGATCGCCGCCGTACATACCGGCAGTATCCGGACATTTACGGATTTAACGTGGATTTACACCCCCGCCCCCGCGACCTCTGACGCAATTGGTTAAGGTTAGTCTTACCTAAGAAACACGAGTGAAGGACGGGACCGGATGGCCAACGGGTGCGAGCACCCCGCCGCCTGCCACACAGGGGAGGCGCCGATCCTGGCGAGCGCGACCAGGAAGGGCCGGCTCTGGCTGCTCATCGAGCACGCGGGGCCCTGGGCCGCGGAGCTGGAGGAGTGCCGGCTGCCGAATGACGTCCACCGGCTGATCTCCCGCGCCAGGGCTCTTGACATCCGGCCGCAACTGATCCGCCGGCCCGGCCGCCGCGAGGCCCTCACGGGCCCCCTGCACGTCTACGTCGCCGCGTCCGCCGTGGACGATCCGTGGCTCGCCGAGGGCTTCGTGGAGCGCCCCGACGATCTTGACCTGGGCGCTCTCGTGCACGGAGTGGTTCCGGAGTCCTGCATACTGGTGAACGAGCCGATGTACCTGGTCTGCACGCACGGCAGGCACAACGCGTGCTGTGCGCGTCTTGGACTCCCGCTGGCGCGGTTCCTCGACGAGAACCTGCCCGGCGAAGTGTGGGAAACCACACATGTCGGCGGCGATCGATACGCCGCCAACCTCGTATGCTTGCCACACGGGCTTTACTACGGCAGCATGTCTCAGGCTGCTGCGATCGCGGCGGCAAACGCGTACCGGCACGGCGAGGTCGTCCTCGACCGTTTCCGGGGACGCGCGGGTATCCCTGAGCCACTGCAGGCCGCCGAGCACTTCGTCCGGGCGCATACCGGCGAGATCTCGGTCGGCGGGGTGGCCGTGGAATCCTCCCGGTCGGTTGACGACACCACGATCTGCGTCGTGCGACGCACGACGGAGCGTGGGACGTCGCGATTCCGGGTCGTGGTCGAGCCCACGGTGTTCACCGCACCGTGCGGGTTGACCTGCGCCGACGGAATCCCGACCTACAGGTTGGCCGAACTGAGCGAGCTCACGCCGGTATTGACCTGAGGGCTCCGCCCCGGAGCCGGGAACACCACGGCCCATCCCGGCGTTGGCACAAGGGACGCCACAAGCGTCCAATGCGGCACAAACACTGAAATACCTCTCACCAAAGGTGGTTTCTCATGTCTCAGGTACGTCGGCAGCTCGCCCGCCCGCGCCCCAGCTGGGGTTGGCAGGATGATGCCGCGTGCCGGGGAGAGGACCTGGTGCTGTTCTTCGGTCCTGACGGCGAGCGTCAGCCCGAGCGCGACATCCGGGAGCGCAAGGCCAAGGCCATCTGCGCTCAGTGTCCTGTGCGAGCGGAGTGCCTCGACTACGCGCTCTCCCGTCCGGAGAAGTACGGCACGTGGGGCGGCCTCAACGAGGACGAGCGCGCGTCCGAGCGTCGCCGTCGTATGCGTCGCGCCGCCAGCGCCGGAATCAGCGCCGTCGCCTGAGCGTTTCCCCCTTCCCCGACACGCGTCACCGCTGGGCGCTTCGCGTCCCGTCCCCCCTTGGGCGACGGCGCACGCGGAGCGCCCTTCAGGTCTCATCCGTCCCTCCGCGCCCCGCGGCGGCCAGCAGGCCCAGCACGTCGTCATCGGTGAGCTGGCCGAACCGCCGATACCACTGGCCCACCGCGCGGAAGTTCTCCGGCGTGGCCGGCACGACGACCTCGTCCGCCTCGCCCCGCAACGCGTCCACCGTCTCCGGAGCGGCGACCGGCACCGCCAGCGTCACGCGGCCCCGCCCCGCCTGGATCGTCCGTACGGCCCGCAGCGCCGCGCGTGCCGTGCCTCCGGTCGCCAGGCCGTCGTCCACCACGATCACGTCACGGGCGCGCAGTTCCGGCAGCGGCCGGTCTCCCCGGTAGACCCGCACCCGCCTGGCCAGCTCACGCCGCTCCCGCCCGGTCACCTCCGCCACGTCCTCCGGCTCCAGGCCGAGCCGGTCGAGCATCTCGGAGTCGAACACGGGCCGCCCGCCCTCGGCGATCGCGCCGACCCCGAGCTCGGGCCGGGCCGGATGCCCGATCTTCCGGGTCACCAGCACGTCGAGCGAGGCGCGTAGCCGCTCCGCGATCGGCGCGGCCACCGCCACGCCGCCGCGCGGCAGGGCGAGCACCACCGGATCCCGCGGGTTCATGCCCCACAGGACCTCGGCGAGCAGCTCACCCGCCTCTGCGCGGTCGGCGTACGGCAGCCGCACCCGCATCGTCTTCACGCCTCGGTCATACCCACCCGAAACGTGAGGCACCCGAGCCTACGGGCGGCTCATTCCCCGCATCTGCTTGTGGATGGTCTTCCACTTGCGGGTCTCCTCGGCGCGCAGCCGGGCGTCGGTGCGGCGGGCCATCCAGGCGGCCTCGCGCTGAAGCCTGTTCCAGCTCTCCAGCCGCCGCTCGGGCAGCTCGCCCGACTCGACCGCCGCCAGCACCGCGCAGCCCGGCTCCTCCTGGTGCCGGCAGTCGGAGAACCGGCAGCCCTCGGCCAGCTCCTCGATGTCGGAGAAGACCAGGTCGACGCCCTCGCTCATCTCGTACAGCCCGACGCGGCGGATGCCGGGGGTGTCGATGACGAGCCCGCCGCCGGGCAGCGGGATGAGCTGCCGGTGGACGGTGGTGTGCCTGCCCCGCCCGTCGGCGGCCCTGACCTGCTGGGTCTCCATGACCTCCGCGCCGGCGAGTGCGTTGACGAGCGTGGACTTGCCCGCGCCCGACGGGCCGAGGATCACCGCGGTCCCCGAGGGGCCGAGGTGGGCGCGCACCAGGTCCACGCCGTCGCCGGTGAGCGAGCAGACCGGGTGGACGTCGACGCCCGGCGCCGCCGCAACGACGTCGGCGAGGAGATCGTCCAGCCCCAGGTCGAAGAGGTCGGCCTTGGTGACGAGCACGACCGGCCGGGCGCCGCTCTCCCAGGCGAGCGCCACGAGGCGCTCGATCCTGCCGAGGTCCGCGAAGTCCGTGGCGTGCATGGACGGCTCGGCCACGAAGACCACGTCGACGTTGGCGGCCAGGACCTGGCCCTGGCCGTCGCCCGACAGCCCTCCGCGCGAGTCGCGGCTCACGCCGCCCCGGACGAAGGCCGTACGGCGGGGCAGCACCTCGGCCAGTTCGTAGCGGCCCTCATCGAGCCGGGCGAGCGCGACCCAGTCCCCCACGCACGGGAGCGCGAGCGGATCGGCCGCCGCGGCCCTGCGTACGCGGGCGCCGAACCGCGCCTGATGGTTTCCGTCGGCGGCGATGACCTCGGCGGCGCCCCGGTCGACCCGCGCCACACGCGCGGGAACGGCGCCGCCGGGCAGGTCGGGAAGCTGCTCCGCGAGCCCGTCGTGCCAGCCGAGAAGAGAAAGATCGTTGAACACTGCTGGTGAACACCCTTCGGAAACCGAGTGTCCCAGCGAGAAGAGACTAGGCGGACACCCGGGAGTTGACGGACGGCATGGTCGTCAGAAAGACCCGCATAGTCCTCACCTCCCTGGTCCTGGCCGCCCGGTGGCGGCGACGGGGGAACAGTAGCAGCACCCCGGCGGCCCCGCGCAACCGATTAAATCCGTCCGGGCCCGCGGCCCCGTGGAATACGAGAACGGCTTCCCGCGACCTCGAAAGGCCGCGGGGAGCCGTCGCTCGTCGATATCGAGGATCAGGACAGGCCGGGCGCGGGGAACCGGCCGGTCAGCTCGGTGACCTCGCCGTGCACCCGTGCGATCACGTCCTCCGCGTCGCCCTTGGCCACGGCGGTGACGACCTCGTCCATCCACGCGCCGATCTGGCGCATCTCGGCCTCGCCCATCCCACGCGAGGTGACCGACGGCGTGCCGATGCGGATGCCGGACGGGTCGAACGGCTTGCGCGGGTCGAAGGGCACGGTGTTGTAGTTGGTCTCCAGGCCCGCCCGGTCGAGGGCCTGCGCGGCCGGCTTGCCCCCGACGCCCTTGGACGTGAGGTCCATCAGGATCAGGTGGTTGTCGGTGCCGCCGGAGACCAGGTCGAACCCGCGGGCGAGCAGCTCGTCGGCGAGCGCCCGGGCGTTCTTGACGATCTGCGCGGCGTACGCCTTGAACTCCGGCTGGGCGGCCTCGTGCAGGGCGACCGCGATGGCGGCGGTGGTGTGGTTGTGCGGGCCGCCCTGCAGGCCGGGGAACACGGCCTTGTCGAGCGCCTTGGCGACCTCGTCGGTGTTCGCCATGAGCATCGCGCCGCGCGGGCCGCGCAGGGTCTTGTGGGTGGTCGTGGAGATCACGTCCGCGTGCCCGACCGGCGAGGGGTGGGCGCCGCCGGCGACGAGGCCCGCGATGTGGGCGATGTCGGCCGCGAGCACCGCGCCGACCTCCTTGGCGATCTCGGCGAAGGCCGGGAAGTCGATCGTGCGCGGGATCGCGGTGCCGCCGCAGAAGATCAGCTTGGGCCGGTGCTCGAGCGCCAGCGCGCGCACCTCGTCCATGTCGATGCGGCCGGTGTCGCGGCGCACGCCGTAGCGGACCGAGTTGAACCACTTGCCGGTGGCGGACACCGACCAGCCGTGGGTGAGGTGGCCGCCGAAGGGCAGGCCCATGCCGAGCACGGTGTCGCCCGGGTTCAGGAACGCCAGGTAGACGGCGAGGTTGGCGGGCGAGCCCGAGTAGGGCTGGACGTTGGCGTGGCTCACGCCGAAGACCGACTTGGCCCGCTCGATCGCCAGCGTCTCGATCTTGTCGATGACCTGCTGGCCCTCGTAGTAACGCTTGCCCGGGTAGCCCTCGGAGTACTTGTTGGTGAGAACGGTCCCGGTGGCCTCCAGGACGGCCCTGGACACGTAGTTCTCGGACGCGATCAGCTTGACGGTGTCGGCCTGCCGCCGCTCCTCCGCCCTGATCAGTTCGGCGATCTCGGGATCGACGACGTTCAGCGAGTTCCCAGCCATGGCGCCTTCCTTCTCCACGTCGACGGCGGCGGCGACCCAGGCGCACGGCCTCCGCAGATTCGCTCCCCGGTGGTGCCCCACCTGCGCCCATCGGGCGCTCCAGCGCCAGTCGCGATGCCTTCAACACTAGCGGAGCGCGCCTCGTCCGAGAGCCGCGTGCGGCCCGGAGCGAGGCTCGAAGTGACGGCGTCGTCACCCGCCCCGTTTGTGCGGATCGATCAGTCTTCCGCGACGGATTCGCCGAGTTCCGTGCCGCCCTGTCGCGTCCTGTCCGGCCGGTCCGCGCCCTCCGGCGCCGCGCCCGCGCGGCGGGTCGTCTCGGCGGGTCAGCCTTTACCGGACTTGCGGTGATGGTGCTCGTGCCTGGTGGCGCCGCCCAGCGGCCACAGCCGGTCCACCTCCGCGTTCAGCGTCGCCCCGATGAGCACGGCGAGCGCGGTGATGTAGAGCCACAGCAGCACGGCGATCGGCGCCGCGAGCGAGCCGTAGATCGACAGCGGGGTGAACCAGGCCGCCAGCACCTCGCGCAGGAACGCGGCGCACACGATCCATATCACCAGTGCCAGCACGGCCCCCGGGGTCTCGCGCCACCAGCGCGTCCGGTGCGGCACGCTCACGTGGTAGAGCAGCGTGAGCATCAGCACCGAGCCGATCACGACCACGGGCCAGTAGAGGACGGTCACGAGCGCGGCGTATTTGGGCAGGGCGTTGGACATCAGGGTCGGCCCGATGACCAGGATCGGCATGACGACCAGCCCGATCAGCAGCGCGGCGAGATAGAGGAGGAACGACAGGACCCGGGTGCGGATGATCCCCCGGGTCTCCCCCAGGCCGTACGCGATGGATATGAGGTCGACGTAGACGAACAGGGCCCGCGAACCCGACCACAGCGACAGCAGGAAGCCGACGGAGATCAGCGAGACCTGCCCGCCGCTCAGCACGTCGGCGAGCAGCGGCTTGACGACCCGCTGCACGGTGTTGTCGGTGAACAGCAACTCGGACTGGTCCACGACCCAGCGCCTGATCTCGGCGATGGCGGCGGGGCCGAGCAGCCCGCTCAGGTGGCCCATGACGCCGAGCAGCCCGAGCACGAACGGCGGCAGCGACAGCAGCGCGAAGAACGCCGCCTCGCCCGCGAGGCCGGTCACCCGGTAGTTGACGCCCGCCATCGTGGTGGCCTTGGCCAGGGACCAGAGGTTCGTGTCGCGCAGCCAGGTGAGGCGCGCCCGGGCGAGCGCCATGCCCTTGCGCGTGAGACGCCGCGGCCTGCGCGACGGCGCGTCCGTGGAGGTCATGGCACCCAACCGGTCATGAGAACTGGGCTCTACCCGCTGCCGCCGCGGTTAGTACGTGACCTGCGGGCGGATTGTCGCCGCCAACAATAGGGGCCCCCGCCCCCTGCTCGCGAGAACCTCTCACGAACCGATCGGCGCCGTGCCCGTGTCATCTGCCCGTGACAGGCGGTGAACAATGGAGACATGATCTGCCCAGCGTGCAGGGAGCACCGGCACGAGGAGTGCCGCGGTGGATCCTGGTGCGACTGCCAGCACCAGGATCCGTCCGAGAGGGAGCACGAGGCCGAGCCGCCGGAGAACTGGGTCCGCAAGGGCTGACGCGCGTCACATTGCCGTCACAATCCCGCATCCTGGACACGAACTTGGACATCCAGGATCTCAGAGGTATCGTTTGGGACATGCCAGCGGACCCGTTGCTCGTCGTGCGACGCCACGTCGATCTCCTGCGTGTCCGTAGCGCGATCTGTATCGACGCCGGCTGACCGTCGCCCTCCGCTGATCCATCCCGGGCGCTCGGCCAGGCGTCGTTTTCGTATGCCCTCACACTCGACGGCGAGGTGAGAGGCCGCCTGCGCCGGTGTCCGCCGAAACCCGATCTCAGACCGAGCCTCGGAGAAGGACGTGTGCCCATGAGCACCCCGGCCCGCCCGGCGAACCGCCACCACAAGCGCCCGCGCGGCGAAGGTCAGTGGGCTCTCGGTTACCGTGAGCCGCTGAACAAGAACGAGGAGAACAAGAAGGCCGACGACGGGCTGAACGTCCGTCAGCGGATCATCGACATCTACTCGAAGGGCGGGTTCGACTCGATCGACCCCGCCGACCTGCGCGGCCGCTTCCGCTGGTTCGGCCTGTACACCCAGCGCAAGCCCGGCATCGACGGCGGCAAGACCGCGATCCTGGAGCCCGAGGAGCTGGACGACCGCTACTTCATGCTGCGCGTCCGCATCGACGGCGGGCAGCTCAGCCTGGAGCAGCTACGCGCCATCGCCGACATCTCCAACGACTATGGCCGGGGCACCGCCGACGTCACCGACCGGCAGAACATCCAGCTCCACTGGATCGAGATCGAGTCGGTCCCGGACATCTGGCGGCGGTTGGAGGCGGTCGGGCTGTCCACCACGGAGGCCTGCGGCGACACCCCCCGCGTCATCCTCGGCTGTCCCCTGGCCGGGATCGACGCCGGCGAGGTGATCGACGGCACGCCGCAGATCCAGGAGATCTACGACCGGTACATCGGCGAGAAGGCGTTCTCCAACCTGCCGCGCAAGTTCAAGACGGCGATCAGCGGCTGCACCGCCCACTGCACGGTCCACGAGATCAACGACGTGGCGTTCGTCGGCGTCGTGAACGAGCAGGGTGAGCAGGGCTTCGACGTCTGGGTCGGCGGCGGCCTGTCGACCAACCCGATGTTCGCCAAGCGGCTCGGCGTGTTCGTCCGGCCCGACCAGGTCCACGAGGTGTGGGCCGGGGTCTGCGGCGTCTTCCGCGACTACGGCTACCGCCGGCTGCGCCACCGGGCGCGGATCAAGTTCCTGGTCAGCGACTGGGGCGCGGAGAAGTTCCGCCAGGTCCTGGAGACCGAGTACCTGGAGTACGCCCTGCCCGACGGCCCGGCTCCGGAGGAGCCGCGCGGCGGGCGACGCGACCACGTCGGGGTCCACCCCCAGCGGGACGGCAACTTCTACGTCGGCTTCGCTCCCCGCGTGGGCCGGCTGGACGGCGACACGCTGCACCGCATCGCCGACATCGCCGAGCGCCACGGGTCCACCCGGGTCCGCACGACGGTCGAGCAGAAGATGGTGATCCTCGACGTCGCCCCCGACCGGGTGGAGTCGATCGTCGCCGAGCTGGAGGCCGCCGACCTCCAGGTCAACCCGTCCACGTTCCGCCGCCAGACGATGGCCTGCACCGGCATCGAGTACTGCAAGCTGGCGATCGTCGAGACCAAGGCCACCGCGTCGGCCCTCATCGACGAGCTGGAGCGGCGCCTGCCGGACTTCGCCGAGCCGCTGACGATCAACGTCAACGGCTGCCCGAACTCCTGCGCCCGCATCCAGGTGGCCGACATCGGCCTCAAGGGCCAGCTCGTGGTCAACGACGCGGGCGAGCAGGTCGAGGGCTTCCAGGTGCACTTGGGCGGCTCGATCGGGCTCAACCCGACCTTCGGCCGCAAGGTCCGCGGCCTCAAGACCACGGCCGAGGATCTGCCCGACTACATCGAGCGGGTCGTACGCAACTACGAGAAGCAGAAGAACGACGGCGAGACCTTCGCCGAATGGGTCCAGCGCGCCGACGAGACCGACCTCAAATGAGCACTGAGGGCGCGGTGGCGTCTGGACTGAGGAGCGCGCGGGAGCGAAGCGACCAGAGCGCGACGAGGGAAGCGCCACCACAAAAGCGCCCGAGGCCAGCGAGCGGAGCGAGCGAATGAGCACAGAGCGGGCGGCGCCGTTCTACTGCCCGTACTGCGGCGAGGAGGACCTGGAGCCCTACGTGACCGAGGAGGAGAGCCACGGATGGTACTGCAGGTCCTGCGCCCGTGCCTTCCGGGTGAAATTCCTCGGCCTCGGCGTGCGTTCGTGATCCCCGAGGGCTTTCATCCAATCATCCGATGAACCAATGAACGACGTGTGAGGAGTACCGATGTCGGTGGCGGAGATAGAGGCAGGGCTGGAGCGGCAGCGGGTGACGCTGGACCTCCAGGGAATCGTGGAGTCCGCGGCGCGCTTCCTTGAGGACGCGCCCGCCCGGGAGATCATCCGTTGGGCCGCGGCCACCTTCGGCGACCGCCTCTGTCTCACCTCGTCGATGAGCGACGCCCTGCTGATCGACCTGGTCAGCAGGGTCAAGCCCGGCGTCGACGTGCTGTTCATCGACACCGGCTACCACTTCGCCGAGACCATCGGCACGCGGGACGCGATCGAGGCGGTCTACAAGGTCAACGTGATCAACGTGAAGCCGTCCAGGACCGTTGAGGAGCAGGACCGCGACCTGGGGCCGCGCCTCTACGGGCGCAACCCCGACCTGTGCTGCTACCTGCGGAAGGTCGAGCCGCTCAACCGGGCGCTGGAGCCGTACCTCGCCTGGGTGTCGGGCATCCGCCGCGACGAGTCGCCCACCAGGGCGAACACCAAGGTCGTGGAGTGGGACGCCAAGCGGCAGATGGTGAAGGTCAACCCCATCGCCCGGTGGACGCAGGAGGACGTGGACAACTACATCGCCGACAACGGCGTCCTTATCAACCCGCTGCACTACGACGACTACCCCTCGATCGGCTGCGCCCCCTGCACCCGCCGGGTGGCGCCGGGCGAGGACCCGCGCAGCGGCCGCTGGGCCGGCCTCGGCAAGATCGAGTGCGGCATCCACCTGTGACGACCGTCCCGCACGCAGGCGCGCCGCTGATCGCGGTGGCGCACGGGTCCCGCGACCCGCGCGCCACCGCGACCGTGGAGGCGCTGCTCGACGGCGTACGGCGCGCGCGGCCCGGCCTGGACGTCCGCGCCGCCTATCTCGACCACGCCCCGCCGTCGCTGCCGCAGGCGCTGTCGGGGCTGGACGAGGCCGTGGTGCTCCCCCTGCTGCTCACCGCCGCCTATCACAGCCGGGTGGACATCCCGGCGGCGCTGCGGGAGGCGGCCGGCCGCACGCCGCGACTGCGGGCCGTCTGCGGCCCCACGCTCGGCCCGCACCCGCTGCTCGTCCGGGCCCTCGAACGCCGCCTCGCCGAGGCCGGTGTGGAGATCGGCGACCCGGACACCGCCGTGGTGCTCGTCTCGGCCGGCTCCAGCGACCGCCGGGCGAACGCGACGATCGCCGCCGTCGCCCGCGAGTGGGCGCGCACCCGGCCCTGGTGGTCGATCACCGCCGCCTACGCCTCGGCCGCCGCGCCCGCCCCGGGGGACGAGGTCGTACGGCTGACGCGCGCGGGCGCCCCGAAGGTCGTGGTGGCGCCTTACCTGCTGGCCCCCGGCTACTTCGCCGACGCGGTGGAGCGCGACACCCTGGAGGCCGGGGCGCACGCCGTGGCCGGCGTCCTCGGCCCCGCCCCCGAACTGGTCACGCTCCTGCTCGAACGCCACGCCCAGGCCGTACGCGCCGCCTCCGAGGCCGCCTAGTCCACGGGCAAAGGGAAGCCGGTGGGCCGGTCGCACGCCGACGACAGGATCTCCTGCCCGTTCGGTTTGCGGATGACGATGTCCCTGTCGCAGTTGATCGGTGTCGGCGCCGGGCGCAGCAGCCACGCCTCCCGGATCGTCACCCTGGCGTGGGTGCGATACTCGCCGGTCTCCGCGATGACGCGCTCGGCCTCCTGCTCGCCCAGCGCGGGAATCGGCGCGTCCGGGTCGCGGTCCGCCGCCGCCCGCCGGACCGGCACCAGCGCCACGGCCACCTCGTTGTGTCCCGCGAGATTCCTGCCGGACTCGTTGATCCACGAGATCGGGTGGTCGACATGGTCGCTCTGGAGGCCGCAGACGCCCTGGGCCTCCAGCCGGCCGTTCAGCCAGACGAACCCGTACGACGGCTCACGGCAGTCGACCCGCACGTTCACCGACTCGCTGATGCCCGTGTAGGGGAACCGCAGGACGCGTCCGCCCGTCTCGATCTCCTCCACAAGAAACGCCCGCTGCCCCGCGAGGTACGACACCCCAGGAGTCAGGGAAGGCGGAGTCAGCGAGGGGCCGGCCGTCGCGGCGGCGGCGGGGCCGTCGTCGGGCGCGATCGTGACCGTACGCGGCGCGGTCGCCGCCATCACCACGGCGGCCAGGCCGGCGGCCAGCACCGCCCCGGCGGCGCCGCGACGGCGCCGGATGCGCCGCACCCGCCGGTCGACGTCGGCCAGGGTGACGCCTGCGCCTCCCCCCGTGGACGCGTCCCGGGCGAGCAGATCGCGCAGCTCGTTGTCGGTCATCGTCATGTCAGCCCTCCAGGCTCATCGCGGAGCGGGCGGCGGAATCGACGCGCAGCCTGGCCAGGGCCCTGCTCGCCTGGCTCCGCACGGTGGCGACCGAGCAGCCGAGGATCTCCGCGATCTGCGCGTCGCCCAGGTCGGCGAAGTACCGCAGCACGATCACGGCGCGCTGTTTCTGCGGCAGGCAGGTGAGGGCCTGCCGTACGGCGTCGCGGGCGCCGAGCAGGTCGGCGGGGTCGCCGACGGCCGGTTCCGGCAGCACATCGGTCGGCCGCTCGCCCCGCCAGCGCCTGCGCCACCAGGAGGCGTGGGTGTTGGCCAGGATGCGGTAGACGTACGGGTCGGGGTTCTCGCCGACCCTGCGCCAGGCCAGCCACGCCTTGGCCAGCGCCGTCTGCAGCAGGTCCTCGGCGGTGGCCCAGTCGCGGCAGAGCAGGTAGGCCGTCCGCAGCAGTCGGTCCGAGCGCTGCTCGACGTAGCGCTCGAAGTCGGCCCGGTCGCGCATGTGCGGCCCCCAGGTTCTCGGTGATCCCTTGGTGAACGGTCACCGATGACTACGCCCTGGGAGCGCCCCTCCGTTGCCTCGTACGGCCCGCCTGTTCGGGCGAGCCGGATCAGTGCAGGCCGCGGTGGCGGCGGTCGGGGACCTCGTATCCGCCGTAGCCCGGGCGCTGACGGCGCTCCTGCCACCACTCGCTCCAGGCAAACCAGCCGCGCTTGATCGGCTCGGCCCGGGAGTCACCGATGATCTTCACGTCGCCCATCAGCACGTAGGCCGTGACCTTGACGACGGGGGCGAACTGGCCGCGGGGCGCCTCGACCACCTGGACCTTCTTGTCCCCCATGATCGTGACGCCGGAGAGCTCGACGTCGACGCCGTCCGGCACGATGATCTTCACATCGCCCATCACGCACGTGGCGACGATGTCCACCTCACGCCCGCGTACCTCGGCCTGGCGCAGGTCGAGGACCACGTCGCCCATCACGCAGACCGCGCCGATGCCGTCGTCGATCCGCCAGGTGCCGGTCCTCTTGGCGTCGCCCATCACCGCCACGACCCACTTGCGCATCCTGCCCTGTGGGGTGGCCGGCACGGCAGGCGCGGGAGCGGGAGCGCCGCCCGGCAGGTCGGCGGTGATCTGCGCGAGCTCGCCGTGGGTCTGCGCCAGATAGGCGGCCTCGGTGCGCTCGGTCAGCTCCGCGAGGGTCAGCCGCCCCTCCGCGGACGCCACGCGCAGCCGTTCCACCACGGACTCGCGTTCGGCGTCGGACGCCCGCATACCACCCGGATCGTTCACGCCCTTCACCGTATCCTGCGCGGCCTCGCTCTCCCTCCTCCCTGGGAACGATCCTGCGAGCGATCCGGGGAGACGATCCCGGGAGACGATCCCTGCGGACGAGGCCCGGTAGAGGCTGTGTGAGCATGGAATCGTGACCCGCAGCAGGTTGCTGGAGGCGATAGCGGGAGGGGACGTCGCGCGGGTGGCGGCGATGCTGCACCCGGACACCGCCGTGAACCCCGCTCAGGGGACGACGCCGCTCTACCGGGCGGCCGTCGGCGGTCACCACGACATCGTCAGGCTGCTCCTGGAGTACGGCGCCGACCCGGACCAGCCGAGCGGGGGGCACGAAGAGGGCCTTCCGCTCTGCGCGGCGGCGTGCTGGGACCACGCCGAGACCGTGCAGGCGCTGCTCGACGGCGGCGCCGACCCCGACGCGGCGGAGGAGGGCGGCTGGACGGCCCTGCTGTGGGCCGCGGCCAACGGCAACCTGGAGTCGGCCGACATCCTGCTCGACGCCGGGGCCGATCCCGGCCGGGCCGACGACGACGGCGACACCCCGCTGACGCTGGCCGCGATCTTCGGGGCGTACGGGATCGTCTGGTCCCTGCTGGAACACGGCGCCGACCCGTCCGCGCCCGGCTGGGACGGCGCGGTCCCGCTGGAGATCGCCGCGCGGCTGGCGACGGTGGATCTCGAAGCCGTGTTGCGCGAGGAGGTCTCCGCGAGGGTGGAGGGCGACCACACGGTGCTGGTGGTCCACGCCTCCGCTCCGGACGGCACCCGGCGGGTCACGGTCGAGGCGCGCGGCGCCGACGGCGGCTACTCGATCACGCGCCAGCACGGGCACGCCGCCGTCGCGACGATCCTGGAGGCGGCTCTCGGCCTGCGGCCGCCCGCGGACGTGCTGCTCAGGCGCGCGCTGCCCTACCGCGACCTGGACGAGGACGACGAGACGTGGTGGGCGGCCGTCCACGCGCTCCAGGCCCGCCACGACGAGGAGACGTTCCTGGCGTTAGCTCGGCTGTGCGAGAGCGACGACCCGGTGGAGCGGGAGTTCGGCGTCGACGTGCTCGCCGAATTCGGCCAGGAGCCGGGCTTCGGCAAGGAGACGGGGGCCGGCGAGCCGGGGTTCGGCCGGAGCGCGGGGCACGACCCCTACCGGGACCGCACCCTGGAGATCCTGCGCGACATGGCCCGGCACGAGACCGAGCCCGCGGTCGTCGAGGCGCTGCTCCACGCGTTCGGCCACCAGGCCGACGAACGGGCGCTCCCCGAGGTGCTGCAGATCGTCAACAGCCCGGGCCGGGAGCCCACGGTCCACGACCCCATCGCGCTCGCCGCGGTCCTGCCCCCCGACGACGAGGACGGGCTGACCACGCTGATCCGGCTGAGCCGGTGCGCCGACGACGAGGTGCGCGACTGGGCCACGATGGGCATCGCGGGGCTGCCCGCCGACACCGCCCTCATCAGGGACGCCCTGGCCACCCGGCTGACCGACCGCGATCTGACGACGGTGGCCGAGGCCGCGCGGGGCCTGGCCGGGCGCGGGGACCGGCGCGCGATCGAGGGCGTCCACCGGGTGCTGTGCGAGGCGGGCGCCGACCAGGACTACGCCCGCGACCTCGCCCTGGAGGCGGCCCAGGAGCTCGGCCTGGAGATCTCCGGCGCCTGACCGTTCGCCGCCCGGTGTTTGTCCCGGCCCTTCGAGGTGTTGAGATGGAGTCCCGGCATGTTGGACGTCCCGGTAGGGACGAGTCCCGGCATCGACCACAGGAGGACCCAGTGACCCACGACGTGACCAACCAGGTGCCCCCGCTGACCGGCCACGACGTCTCGGCCGACCCGGCGCTGCTGGAGGGGCTCGCCAGGGAGGGGGCGGACTGGGCGACCGGGGAACTGCGCCAGCTCGGCCTGCTGGCCGGTTCGGCGAAGGCGCAGGAGTGGGGGCGGCTGGCCAACGAGCACCCGCCCGTCCTGCGCACCCACGATCGGTACGGCAACAGGATCGACGAGGTCGAGTTCCACCCGGCCTGGCACGAGCTGATGACGGTCGCGGTCGAGAGCGGCGCGCACGCCGCGCCCTGGACGTCGGCCAGGCCGGGTGCGCACGTCGCCAGGGCCGCCAAGTTCTTCACCTGGTCGCAGGTCGAGGCCGGGCACGGCTGCCCGATCTCCATGACGTACGCCGCCGTGGCCGCGCTGCGGCACTCGCCGGCGCTGCGGGCGGAGTGGGAGCCGCTGCTGGCCTCCCGCACGTACGACTTCGGGCTGCGCCCGCCGCGGGACAAGCGCGGCGTGCTGGCCGGGATGGCCATGACCGAGAAGCAGGGCGGCTCCGACGTGCGGGCCAACACCACCAGGGCCGAGCCGCTGAGCGACGGAAGCTTCGCGCTGACCGGCCACAAGTGGTTCAACTCCGCCCCGATGTGCGACGTGTTCCTGGTGCTCGCCCAGGCTCCGGGCGGGCTGTCGTGCTTCCTGCTCCCCCGCGTGCTGCCCGACGGCACCCGCAACGCGATGCGCCTGATGCGGCTGAAGGACAAGCTCGGCAACCGGTCGAACGCCTCGGCCGAGGTCGAGTACGAGGGTGCCGTCGCCTACCTCGTCGGCGAGGAGGGCCGGGGCGTCCGGACGATCATCGAGATGGTGAACATGACCAGGCTCGACTGCGTGATCGGCTCGGCCGCCGGCATGCGGTACGGCCTGACGCAGGCGCTCCACCACACCCGTCACCGCAAGGCGTTCGGCCGGACGCTCGCCGAGCAGCCGCTGATGCGCTCGGTGCTCGCCGACCTGGCGCTGGAGTCGGAGGCGGCGACCACGCTCATGATGCGCCTGGCCGGGGCGACCGACCGGGCCATCGAGGGCGACGCGGCCGAGGGCCTGTTCCGGCGGGCCGCCCTCGCCGCCGGCAAATACTGGGTGTGCAAGCGGGCGCCGGTCCACGCGGCCGAGGCGCTGGAGTGCCTCGGCGGCAACGGGTACGTCGAGGA
Organism: Microbispora sp. KK1-11; assembly: GCF_006874435.1. Taxonomy (NCBI): domain Bacteria; kingdom Bacillati; phylum Actinomycetota; class Actinomycetes; order Streptosporangiales; family Streptosporangiaceae; genus Microbispora; species Microbispora sp. KK1-11. The sequence goes on from NZ_VIRJ01000028.1 coordinate 61,310, forward strand.
GTCGCAGATGCCCCGGCTGTTCCGGGAGTCGCCGCTGAACGGCATCTGGGAGGGCTCGGGCAACGTGGCCGCCCTCGATCTGATGCGCGTGATGGCCAGGGAGCCCGAGGCGGTCGAGGCGTTCTTCGCCGAGGTGGCGCTGGCCCAGGACAGGAGGGTCGCCGACGCGGCCGAGCGGGTGCTGAAGAGGCTCGCCTCGGCGGGAGAGGCCGACGCGCGCCGGGTGGCCGAGGAGATGACGCTGGTCCTGCAGGCGTCCCTGCTCGTACGGCACGCCCCCGCCGCGGTGGCCGACGCGTTCTGCGCCTCGCGCCTGTCCGGCGACTGGGGGCGCGCCTTCGGCACGCTGCCCTCCGGCCTCGATCTCGAGGCGATCCTGGACCGGGCGGCGCCGGCGTGAGCCGGCCGGCCATGCCGGTGAGTCCATCGCGTCGGCGGCGGCGTTAAGGTCGCTGCTGACGGATTAAGACTCGCTAGTGAAGGGAAGTCGCCATGGCGACCACTCGTACCGCGACGACGCAGTGGAAGGGCGCGCTGCTCGACGGTTCGGGCACCGTTTCGCTCGACTCCTCCGGGGTCGGCACCTTCGACGTCTCCTGGCCCTCGCGGGCTGAGGAGGCCAACGGCAAGACGAGCCCGGAGGAGCTGATCGCCGCCGCCCACTCCTCGTGCTTCTCGATGGCCCTGTCCAACGGCCTGGCCAAGGCGGGCACGCCGCCGCAGTCGCTGGAGACCCGGGCGGACGTGACCTTCCAGCCAGGTGAGGGCATCACCGGCATCGTGATCTCCGTCCGCGGGCAGGTGCCCGGCATCTCGGCCGAGGACTTCCAGCAGGCCGCCGAGACGGCCAAGGCGAACTGCCCGGTGAGCAAGGCGCTCGCCGGCACGACGATCACCCTGAACGCCGAACTCGTCGGCTGAGCACCAGCGGGAGCCCCCGCCGGACCCGATCCGGCGGGGGCTCCCGCGTTCCCGTGCGAGAGCAGGGGTCGTCACGGGTGCACGATTCGCCCGGGCAGTGGAGAATGAGGTTACATGCGCGAGGTTTGGCCTGGAGAGCCCTACCCGCTCGGCGCCACCTGGGATGGTGTGGGCACCAACTTCTCGGTGTTCTCGGAGGCGGCCGAGCGGGTCGAGCTGTGCCTGTACGACGACAGGGGCGGAGAGACCCGCGTCGACCTGCCCGAGGTCGACGGGTTCGTCTGGCACGGCTACGTGCCGGGAATCATGCCCGGCCAGCGGTACGGCTTCCGGGTGCACGGGCCTTACCGGCCCGACCACGGGCACCGGTGCAACCCGTCCAAGCTGCTGCTCGACCCGTACGCCAAGGCGATCGAGGGCTCGGTGCGGTGGAACGAGTCGCTGTTCTCCTACCACTTCTCCGACCCCGCGCGGCTCAACACCGAGGACTCCGCGCCGTACATGCCGAAGAACGTGGTCGTGAACCCGTTCTTCGAGTGGGGCAACGACCGGCCGCCCCGCACGCCCTACCACGAGACGGTGATCTACGAGGCGCACGTGCGCGGCCTGACCATGCGCCATCCCGCCGTCCCCGAGGAGCAGCGGGGCACCTACGCGGGGCTCTCGCACCCGGCCGTGCTCGACCACCTCCAGTCGATCGGCGTGACGGCGGTCGAGCTCATGCCCGTCCACCAGTTCGTGCCGGAGCACTTCCTGGTCGCCCGGGGGCTGACCAACTACTGGGGCTACAACACGATCGCCTACATGGCGCCGCACAACACGTACGCCAGCTCGGGGCAGCGCGGCGAGCAGGTCCAGGAGTTCAAGGCGATGGTGCGCGCCCTGCACGAGGCGGGCATCGAGGTGATCCTCGACGTGGTCTACAACCACACCGCCGAGGGCGACCACATGGGCCCCACGCTGGGCTTCAGGGGCATCGACAACGTCGCCTACTACCGTCTGCGCGAGGAGGACCGCCGCTACTACCTCGACTACACCGGGTGCGGCAACTCGCTGAACGTCCGCTCGCCCCACGCGCTTCAGCTGATCATGGACTCGCTGCGCTACTGGGTCCTCGACATGCACGTGGACGGCTTCCGCTTCGACCTCGCCGCCGCGCTGGCGCGGGAGCTGCACGACGTCGACCGGCTGAGCGCGTTCTTCGACCTCATCCAGCAGGACCCGGTGATCTCGCAGGTCAAGCTGATCGCCGAGCCGTGGGACGTCGGCCCCGGCGGCTACCAGGTCGGGAACTTCCCGCCGTTGTGGACCGAGTGGAACGGCAAGTACCGCGACTCCGTGCGGGACTTCTGGCGCGGGGCCTCCCAGACGCTGCCCGAGTTCGCCTCGCGCCTGGCCGGGTCGAGCGACCTGTACGCCAGCAGCGGCCGCCGCCCTGTCGCCTCGATCAACTTCGTGACCGCCCACGACGGGTTCACCCTCACCGATCTCGTGTCGTACGACCACAAGCACAACGAGGCCAACGGCGAGGGCAACCGCGACGGCACGGACGACAACCGCTCCTGGAACTGCGGCGCCGAGGGCCCGGTGGAGGATCCCGGCATCGTACGGTTGCGCCACCGGCAGCGGCGCAACCTCCTCACCACGCTGTTCGTGTCCCAGGGCGTGCCGATGCTGCTGGCGGGCGACGAGTTCGGCCGCACCCAGCACGGCAACAACAACGCCTACTGCCAGGACAACGACACCTCCTGGATCGACTGGTCGCTGGTCCGGCAGGAGGGCGACCTGCTCGACTTCGTCCGCCGCCTGGCCGCGTTACGGCGGGCGCATCCCGTCTTCCGGCGGCGCCGGTTCTTCCAGGGCCGCACGGTCGGGGACGGCAGCAGGGACATCATCTGGCTCACGCCGTCCGGCACCGAGATGACCGACGGCGACTGGCACACCGGCTACGCGAAGTCGCTGGCGGTGTACGTCAACGGCGACGCGATCAGCGAGCCCGGCCCGCGCGGCGAGCGGATCAGCGACGAGACGTTCCTGCTGCTGATCAACGCGCACCACGAGAACCTGACGTTCGCCCTCCCCGGCCCGGAGCTGGGGGCCGCCTGGCGTCCCGTCCTCGACACCGCCGACGAGGACGTCCGCGACGACCCGTACGCCGAGAAGACCCTGCCCGCCGGGGCCAAGGTCTGCCTCGCCGACCGGTCCATGCGGGTCCTGGTCTCCGCCGACGGCTGAGCGTCCCCGCTGCCGCCCCCGGGCCCGCCGGGAGGCCGGGTCGCGGCCGGGCGGGCCTGCTTTTCACAGGGATCGGTGGCGAGAACTGTCGATCTCGCCGCGCGGCGTGGCCGCTTACCCCCATAGGGGACATACCTGCACACTTCGTTACTCTCGGGCGGGTGACCACGACACCAGTGCAGGCCGGCCTGCCGCCGAAGCCCCGGGCGGCGGTCGTGCGGGACGCCCTCGGGGTCGGCACGGCCGTCGGCCTGTCGGGCTTCGCGTTCGGCGTCACCTCGGCGGGTGCGGGGATGACCATCGTCCAGACCTGCGTGCTGTCGCTGTTCGTCTTCACCGGGGCGTCCCAGTTCGCGCTGGTGGGCGCGCTCGGCACCGGCGGGAACCCGCTCGCCGCCGCGGCCGGGGCGCTGCTGCTCGGCGTCCGGAACGCCTTCTACGGGCTGCGGCTTTCGCAGTTGCTCGGCCTCCCCAAAACGGTCCGCCCACTGGCCGCGCAGTGGGTGATCGACGAGACCTCCGCCGTGGCCCTGGCTCAGCCCGACCGGCGCCTCGCCCGGCTCGGGTTCACGGTCACCGGGGTCAGCCTGTACGCCGGATGGAACATCACCACGTTCCTGGGCGCGCTGGGCGCATCCGCACTCGGCGACCCGGCGGCCTGGGGGCTCGACGCCGCCGGCCCGGCCGTCTTCCTCGCGCTGCTCCTCCCCATGCTCCGGGCCCGTTCCTCCTCCGCGCCTGACACCGCTCCCCCTGCCGCTCCTGCCGCTCCTGCCGCTCCTGCCGCTCCTGCGGCTTCTGCGGCTTCTGCGGAACCGGCCGACGACGCGTCCGGCCCGCAGGCGGCGCCGCCCGGCACACCGCCGGCCCGGGCCCCGCTCGTCCGGGCGCACGTCCGGGCGCTCATCCGGCGCGAGGAGGCGGCGGTCGCGCTGCTGGCCGTCGTGCTCGCCCTCGCCTGCGTGCCGTTCGTGCCCGCGGGCGTGCCGGTGCTGGTGGCCGTGCTCGCCGCGCCCGCCGTGCTGGCCGCCTCACGGCTCCTGTCCCGCCGCGCGCCCCGAGGAGTACGCCGATGATCTGGGTCGCGATCGTCGTCACGGCGGCCGGGTGCTACGCCGTGAAACTGCTCGGCCTTTCCGTGCCGGCGGCGGTTCTGGAGCGGCCGCTCGTCCGCAGGCTGGCCGCCCTGGTGCCGATCGCGGCGCTGGCCGCGCTGATCGCCCTGCAGACCTTCGCCGACGGCCGCACGCTCGTCGTCGACGCCCGGGCCGCGGGGCTCGCCGCGGCGGCCGTCGCGCTGCTGCTGCGCGCGCCGTTCCTGGTGATCGTCGCGGTCGCGGTCGTCGTCACCGCCGCCGTCCGCGCGCTGGCCGGCTGACGATCTGGCCGGCTGACGGTCGGGCCGGTCAGCGGGCGAGGATCTTGTCGAGGTCGTAGCTCACCGGACGTTCGAGCTGTTCGTAGGTGCAGGACTCCGGGGTGCGGTCCGGGCGCCAGCGGCGGAACTGGGCGGTGTGGCGGAACCGGTCGCCCTCCATGTGGTCGTAGGCCACCTCGATCACCCGCTCCGGCCGCAGCGGGATGAACGACAGGTCCTTCTTGGCGTTCCACCGCGACACGGCGCCGGGCAGGCGCTGGCCCTCGGCGCCGCCCGCCGCGACCTCGGCCCAGTGTCCCCACGGATGCTCGCTCAGGTCCTCCACCCGGTAGGGCGCGAGCTCCTCGACGAGTTCCTCACGCCGCTTCATCGGGAACGACGCCGCGACGCCCACGTGGTGCAGGCGGCCGTCCGGCGAGTAGAGCCCGAGCAGCAGCGAGCCGACGACCGGCCCCGACTTGTGCTCGCGGTAGCCCGCCACCACGCAGTCGGCCGTCCGCTCGTGCTTGACCTTGAACATCACCCGCCTGTCCGGCGTGTACGGCTGGTCGCCCGGCTTGACGACGATGCCGTCCAGACCGGCGCCCTCGAACGCGTCGAACCACTCGGCGGCCCGGCCCTCGTCCTGGGTGACCGGCGTGAGCCGTACGGACCGGCCCGCGCCCGCCAGCATCTCCTCCAGCCGGGCCCTCCGCTCCGAGAACGGCGCCTCCATGAGGTCCTCCGTCCCGGTGGCGAGCAGGTCGAATGCGACGAACGACGCGGGCGTGTTCTCGGCCAGCAGCCGCACCCGGGACTGCGCCGGATGGATGCGCTGCTGCAGCGCGTCGAAGTCGAGCGACTGTCCCCTGATCAGCACGATCTCGCCGTCCACGACGCACTTGGGCGGCAGCTCCCGCCTGACGGCCTCGACCAGCTCGGGGAAGTAGCGCGTGAAGGGCCGCTCGTTCCTGCTGCCCAGGAAGACCTCGTCGCCGTCGCGGAAGACGATGCAGCGGAAGCCGTCCCACTTCGGCTCGTAGTAGAGCGTGCCGTCCTGCTTCGGGAGCCCCTTGACCGCCTTGGCGAGCATCGGCGCGACCGGCGGCACGACCGGCAGGTCCAGGTCGGGGATCTGCGGCTCAACCGGAAGCTTCATCCTGCGCCTCCCTGATGTATCGGCAGAAGAGGAAGCCGTCCTCTTCGAGCACCTGGGCGAGGGTCAGCGGCGTGTGCGACGCGACGCCGTCCAGTATGCGCGCCGCGTCGCCGCCGGCCAGCAGCGGGCTCACGGTCAGCGCCAGCTCGTCGACCAGGCCGGCGGCGGCCAGCTGCGCGTTCACCCGGGGACCGCCCTCGCACAGGACGCGGCCGAGCCCCCGGTCGCGCAGCTCGCTCACGGCCGTCGCGAGATCGACCCGCTCGTCGCCCGCGACGATCAGGTCGGCCCTCGCGGCCGCCTCCTCGCGGCGGTCCTTCGGCGCCGACTCCGTGGTGATCACGATCGTCCTGGCGTACGGCTCCGCCTCGGTGAACAGCGAACTACCGAGGTCGAGGTCGAGGCGGCGGGTGACGACGGCGATGGGCGGCGCCGGGGGCCTGCCCTCCCGCAGGGCCCGCCACGACTCGCGCGGGCGGGCCGGGCGGTATCCCTCGGTGCGGACGGTGGCGGCCCCGGCCAGCACCACGTCGGCCAGGCCGCGCAGCAGTCCGAAGATCCGCTTGTCGGCCCGGCCTGACAGGCCCTCCGAGTGGCCCTCGACCCAGGCCGCGCCGTCGGCGCTGGCCACCATGTTGAGGCGCAGCCAGTGGTCGCGCGGGTAGGCGTAGGCGGCGGGGATGTCCGGCTCGTCCTCGGCGTAGGGGTGGATGCGGCGCACGGTTCCTACAGTGGCACACCGCACCGACAACGCCGCCGCGACGCCCCCGCGGCGTCTTCACGGCGTCCCGGTACCGCCGCCACTGCTCTCCGCCGCCACGGCCACGCCGGACCGCCTCATGGCCGACACGGCGCCAAATCCAGCCCCCGGCGGCTTCGCCGTTCTAATCTTTCCGCCGGTCGGAACAGGCCACGGAATCCGGTGACATTCGGGGGGCGGATATATGCGCGGGCCGAGCAGGCGGGAACTGCTGGCATCGGCGGTGTGGGGCACGGCGGCGATCGCGTTCGGGGTGCGCGGGACGGCGGCGCACGCGGACCCGGCCCGGCCGCCGGCCCGCAGGCGGGTCGGCGACATGACCAAGGAGCAGTGGGAGGCGTTCGTCCGGGCGGTGCGCGCGCTGAAGGCACGAGGAACCTACGACGCGCTGGTCAAGACCTACGCGGACGACTTCGCGGCCACCCACGCCAACGGCTTCTTCCTGCCGTGGCAGCGCAGGTATCTCCTGCACTTCGAGCGGGAGCTCCAGCGCGTCGATCCGGCCGTGTCCGTGCCGTACTGGGACTGGCCCCTCGACAGCCGGGCGCCGGAACGCTCGACGGTGCTGTCTAAGGCGTATTTCGGGGGAAACGGCAGCGCGAAGCACGATCAGGCCGTGCTCGACGGCGCGTTCGCCGGGTGGACCGCCAAAGTCCCACGGGTTCATCCGCTCCGGCGTTCGTACGCCGACGGCGGGAAGATCCCCGCGTGGGCCTCGTCCGATCTCATCGCCAACATGCTGAAAAATCCGGACTTCCAGGTGTTCAACATGCAGCTGGAAATCCACATCGGCGCGGTGCAGATGGGCATCGGAGGGGACCTGTCCCAGCCCGCCGCCCCGAACGACCCCCTGTACTGGGTCGTCGCCTGCTTCGGCGACCTGCTGTGGCACATGTGGCGATCCCGCCACCCCGACGCTCCGGTCCGGTCGGCCTACGGGGACGTCACCGAGGAGAGCCGCCTGCCCCGGTACGGCGACCCGGTCACGAATGTCCTGGACGTCGAGAAGCTGGGCTACCGCTACGACGGCGTGTGGCCGCGTACGCGCTGACACCGGGCCCGTGGCCTACGGGCCGGGGATGAGGGTCCAGTACTCGTCGGGCAGCTGAACGGTCACATCGAAGAACTCCTTGGTCGTGACGGCCTCGCGCAGCGTGGCGAACACGGCGGCGGCGTGCTCCCTCGCCTGGTCGACGGGGACGCCCTCACGCTCCGCCACCCGGCGCAGGAACTCCTCCAGCGGCATCCGCTTGGCCGTACCGGTACGGTCGGCCGCACCCCGCCTCAGCGGCGGGTGCAGCCGGACCGGCAGTTCGCGGATGAGGTCTCGCACCTCTCCTGCGGCGATGCGCTCGGCCAGCGTCTCCAGCACGGCCTCGGTGGCGCGTGCGGCGCCCCCGGCGTCGAGCCCGGTCCGCCGCGCGACCCTGGTCAGGAACTCCGAAGCCGGCATGACCCGCACCTGCCGCCGCTGCGCCTCCGCCACCAGAGGATCGAAGTCCTCCGGCAGGTCGGCCGCGAGGTCTGCCACCTCCTTGGCGTCCAGGGCGGCGCCCAGGGCCCAGAAGACGGCTCGTGCGTGCCGTTCCGCCTCCTCGATGTCCTCCACCTGTTCCCGCTCGGCCACGCGCCGAAGGAACTCGTCGACGTCGAAGGCCTCGGAGCCCGCCTCCGTGTAGATCCACGGCTTCAGCTCAGCGGGCAACTGCCGGAGGAGATCGCGCCTCTCGCCCTTCGACAACCGTCGAGCGAGCGTCTCCAGCGTCGCCCGGATGGCGCGCTGGGCGCCCTCGGCGTCCAGGCCCGTCTGCCGGCTCACGATTTCGAGGAACTCTTCGTATTCCACGGGCGCGCTCCTCGCGTCGACACCGCATGCTTTCGCCTCTCGTGGTCAGCTACCCGTCAACCGGGCCGGCCATCCGTCGCCGGCGGCGGCTCCTGTCCCTGCTCAGCGGGCGCCCGGCCAGCCGCCGACAGAGGTTTTCCCAAAAATGGGCCTTCCGTAGCCGTGGACTGCTTGGCGGGGGTAGGAACCGCAGTCGGCCGAGCCGGTTGCGGGAGGACCTCATGACCACGCACGCACGCAGAGCATCGGTGCCGCGGCACATACCCGCCGGGGCCTCCGTGAGCGGAGACGGCATCGTCGTGGGCGCGGGCCCGGTGACGATCGACGTCTACGTCGATTTCCTGTGCCCGTTCTGCCGGCGGTTCGAGGAGACCGCGGGACCGACGCTGCACGCCATGGTGGACGACGGGCTCGCCACCGTCGTCTACCACCCGATGGCCTTCCTCGACGAACTGTCGGCCAACGCCTACTCCTCGCGCGCGTCCGCTTCGTCCGGCTGCGCCTCGGACGGAGGGATGTTCGTGGAGTACGCCGAGGCGTTGTTCGCCAACCAGCCGCCGGAGGGCGGGCCGGGCTTGACGGACGACGAGCTCACCGAGATCGGCCGGCTGGTGGGGCTCGACGGCCCCGCCTTCGGCGGGTGCGTGCACGCCCACACCTACCTCGACTGGGCCGCGTACGTCACGGCGATGGCGATGGAGCGGGGGGTCAGCGGCACGCCGACCGTCCTCGTCGAGAACGTCCCGGTGCCGGCGAACCTCCGGACCATCACCGCCGCCGTGGCCGCCGCGGCGCGCTGACCTCGTCCGGGGCGGCCGGCGAGCAGGCGGCGCGCTCAGTCCCCGTCACGGTGGAGCAGGTCGCTCTCCACGGCCTCGATCACCTGCTGAAGGTGCAGGCCGCGGGCCGCGTCCAGCTCGTGCCGCCGGCGGTGCTCGGCGGTGTCCGTGAACTCGCGGTACATGGTGTCGACGGCCTCCCGGCCAACGGCGGCCACGCCGTCGACGTCCGCCACGCCGCCGGAACCGAACACCTCGATCTCGGCGCGCTCCCTGACGGGCTCGGGCGAGGTGTACATGGAGACCTCGCTGTAGGTCCCACCCTCGTGCTCGAACATCATCCCGAACCAGCCGGTCGGCCGGCCGTGCGCGTGAACGCCGATCACACGGCCGAGCGCGGCGTCGAGGAGATCCAGGAGATCGGGGCCGAGGTCCCCGCGCAGCACGCTCAATCCTCTGCGCCATGGGCGCGGGTCGGGCGGGGCGGTCGTGACGACCAGACCGCTGGCCCCCTTCGGAAAGGTCTTCGGCACCGCGCCGGTCAGGAAGCGGCGGACTGTCGCCGAGTAACGCCAGAGCAGCGCGAGCTGCGAGACCGTGCGTTCGGCGGCCTCGGCCAGACGCTCCGCGCCGGCCAGATCGCCCGCGACGGGCCGTTCCAGGAGCAGTGCCTTGTCCTGGCGCGCCGCGACCTCCGCCAGGCCGGGCTGGATGGGAGGCGGCACGGCGAACACCACCGCCTCGCAGTGGTCGAGCAGGTCCTCGAAGCGGCCGGACGCCGGCACGCCGTACCGCGCCGCGAGGGCCTGCGTGGCGCCCGGTGATCGCGCCCACACGCCCGCGAAGCGCGCTTCTGGACACGCCGCGATGGCCGGTGCGTGCACCTCCGCTGCCCGGCGGCCCGCACCGGCGAGGCCGATGGCGATGGCCATACCGTCCACTCTAGGCGCCGCCTCCCGGCCCGGGGTGCGTAGGCTGGCTGGTAGTCGGCCTGGGAGGTCGCCGTGCGTACGACCAAGCTTCCGTCCGGCGAGGAGGTCCCGGTCCTCGGCCAGGGAACCTGGCGGATGGCCGAGGACCGGTCGCTGCGGGAAACGGAGATCAGGGCGTTACGGCTGGGCGTGGAGCTCGGCATGACGCTGATCGACACCGCCGAGATGTACGCCGACGGCCGGGCGGAACGCCTGGTCGGCGAGGCGATCGCCGGCCACCGCGACGAGGTGTTCCTGGTCGGCAAGGTCCTGCCGCAGAACGCGACCCGCACGGGCGCCGTCGCCGCCTGCGAGGGCAGCCTGCGCCGTCTCGGGACCGACCGGCTGGATCTCTACCTGCTCCACTGGCGGGGCCCGGTCCCGCTGGAGGAGACCCTCGCCGCCTTCGAGCACCTTGTCGCCGCGGGGCTGGTCAGGCACTGGGGAGTCAGCAACTTCGACGTCTCCGACATGGAGGAGGTCGTCGCGCTCCCCGGAGGCGCGGCCGTGCAGACCGACCAGATCCTGTACAACCTCGTGAGGCGCGGACCCGAGTACGAGCTGATCCCCTGGTGCCGCGAGCGGGGCCTGCCGATCATGGCGTACTCGCCGATCGAGCAGGGCCGGATGCTGGACCATCCGGCGCTCTTCGACGTGGCCGACCGGCACGAGGCCACCCCGGCGCAGGTCGCCCTGGCATGGGTGCTCAGGAACGACGGCGTGATCGCGATACCGAAGGCGGGCGACCCCGCCCACGTCCGGCACAATGCGGCGGCCCTGGGCGTCCACCTGACCCACGACGATCTCCTGCTGCTCGACGCGGCATTCCCGCCGCCGCTCTCGCGGCGGCCGCTCGAAACGCTCTGAGCCTCGCCGCGCGTACGGACCGAGGCGCGCGGGAACGGCAGATCGGGGGACCCGCCATGGCGGTGAAGCTGAACCAGCGGGCGTTCGACCACGCCAAGAGCCTGATCAGGCAGAAGCGGGTCGCGCTGGACTCGATGGACGACTGGAGCGAGCACCAGCCCTCCGCGGCCCGGGAGAACGCGTTCATCAAGCAGCACGGATTCGGCGAGTACGGGAAGTGGTATCTGGGTGTGGACGACGACCAGGACGAGGACAACAAGGGGCACTACAAGTTCCCCTTCGGGGACTTCGAGAAGGTGCACCGATGCGGCGTCATCGCGGCGGAAGTACGGGCCGCGCGGTTGAAGTACACCGACATCGAGGTCGCTGCGGCCCACCTGCACGGGATGCTGGACGAGCTGATGTGACGGCCGCCGAGTCGCTCGGGGTTGACGGGACGAGGCGTGCGGAGCACACCGAAAGGGAAGGGTCAGGGGAAGCCAAGCGGAAGACGGAGGTGGAGCCCCGTGAGCGTTCCGATGCGACGCGAGTCCAGGAGCATGGTTCCCGATCTGTTCGACCTGCTGGAGGCGCCGTTCGCCGCGCTCCGGCCGATGGCCGGGCCACAGATCCGGTTCGAGGACTACATCAAGGACGGCAGGTACGTACTGCGCGCCGAACTGCCCGGGATCGACCCGGAGAAGGACGTGGAGATCACGGTCTCGAACGGCATCCTCACCATTCGTGCCGAGCGGCGACAGGAAGAACGGGAGGGGCAGCGCACCGAGTTCCGGTACGGCACGTTCGTCCGGTCGATCGTGCTGCCACCGAACGCCGACGAGAGCGACGTCCGGGCGACGTACGACAAGGGGATCTTGGAGGTCAGCGTGCGGCTCGCCGGAAAGGAGGAGCGCGTCAAGCGCATTCCGGTCGAGCGGCCGCAGCGCTAGCCGCGCCCTCGGACGCGGGCCCTTCTTCCGTCGATACGGTCGCCGGCGCTCGTGAGGGCGGATCGGCGTCTGGGGGTGTGGCGTTCCCGTCGAGGACGCGATCCTGCCTGGCGTTCATCCGAGAGTTCCGTCCGCCGGGTCGCGGGTAGACAGGACATATGTGCCGCTGGCTGGCCTATACCGGTTCGCCGATCGCCATGGAGAAGCTGATCTACGAGCCGGAGCACTCACTGATCGACCAGAGCCTCCACGCCAGGTACGGCGCTGAGACGGTGAACGGCGACGGGTTCGGCGTCGGCTATTACGGTGACGACGGCGTGTTGCCCGCGGTGTTCAAGGACACCAAGCCCGCCTGGGGCGACCGCAACCTTCGCGAACTCGCCCGCCATGTCCGGTCACCGCTGTTCATGGCGCATGTGCGCGCGTCTTCTGGGACGGCGATACAGCAGACGAACTGCCACCCGTTCCGCTACGGCACCTGGATGTGGATGCACAACGGCGTGATCTCCGAGTTCGGCCGCCTCAAACGGGACCTCGTCATGGCCATCGCCCCGGAGCTGTACCCGTCGATCGAGGGGTCCACCGACTCGGAGGTGATGTTCTTCCTGGCGCTCACGCTGGGGCTGCAGGAGGACCCGCCGGGAGCGGTGGAGCGGATGGCGGGTCTCGTGGAGCGGACGGGCTGGAGACACGATGTGGAACACCCGCTCCAGATGTCCCTGGCGTCATCCGACGGCGAGCGGCTGTGGTCCTTCCGTTACTCCACCGAGCGCCACTCGCGGTCGCTCTTTCACAGCACCAACACGCAGAGCCTCCGGAAGCTGCATCCGGAGGTGTTCGAACCCCTCGAGATCTCCGACGAGGCACGGGTCGTCGTCTCCGAACCCCTGCGCGACCTGCCCGGACTGTGGGTGGAGGTGCCGGAGTCGACGTACACCGTCGTCAAACCCGGCATGTTCGAAATGCACCCTTTCACCCCAAAACCGCCTAAATGACAGAAGTGCCCATACTGCGTCTTTAGTCGCCTTCTGTCCGGCCTGTAGCCGCCGCCTGCCAGACTCACTCAGGGGACCGGCCGAGGGGAGCGTGGACGGGGTGACGTCACAGGAGAACAGGCGGGCCGAGCAGCGACCCGTATGGGTCAATCCGCTGTTCGGGGTGACCGACCCCGCCTCCGGAATCACCGCGGTGCCGCCGCGGCACCGGCTTCCCGAGGGGCCCATGGCGCCCTCCGCCGTGTCACGGCTCATCCGTGACGAGCTGATGCTGGACGGGAACCCGCGACTGAACCTGGCCACCTTCGTCAGCACCTGGATGGAGCCGGAGGCGCACGCGCTGATGGGCGACACCGCCGACAGGAACCTCGTCGACAGGGACGAGTATCCCGCGACGGCCGAGCTGGAGCAGCGCTGCATCCCGATGCTCCGCCACCTGTGGAACGCCCCCGACCCCGACGCGTCACTCGGGACCTCCACCGTCGGATCCAGCGAGGCGTGCATGCTCGGCGGGATGGCGCTCAAACGCCGCTGGGTGCACCGCAACGCCGACCGCTACGCCTCCGGGGCGCGTCCCAACCTGGTGATGGGCGTCAACATCCAGGTGTGCTGGAAGAAGTTCTGCAATTACTGGGAAGTGGAGCCCCGCCTGGTCCCGATGGAGGGCGACCGGTTCCACCTGGGTGCAGAAGAGGCCGCTGGGCAGTGCGACGAGAACACCATCGGCGTCGTCACCGTCCTGGGCTCCACGATGGACGGAAGCTACGAGCCGGTCGCCGACATCTGCGCGGCACTCGACGCTCTCGAGGAACGCACGGGACGGTCCGTGCCCGTGCACGTGGACGCCGCGTCGGGAGGGATGATCGCCCCGTTCCTCGAGCCGGACCTGGTGTGGGACTTCCGCCTTCCGAGGGTCGCCTCCATCAACGTTTCCGGTCACAAGTACGGGATGGTCTACCCGGGACTCGGATGGGTCCTCTGGCGGGATCGGGAGGCGCTCCCCGGGGATCTGGTGGAGCACGTGAACTATCTCGGCGGTGACGTGGCGACGTTCACGCTCAACTTCTCCCGGCCCGGATCGCAGGTCGTAGCCCAGTACTACAACTTCCTGCGGCTCGGCCATGAGGGCTTCCGCCAGGTGCAGGGCGCCCTGCGGGAGGTGGCGACGCACCTCGCCCGGCAGATCGAGGGGCTCGGCTGCTTCCGGCTCCTCACACGTGGCGACCAACTGCCGGTGTTCGCCTTCACCACCACCGACGACGTCACCCGGTTCAACGTCTACGACGTCTCGCGACGGCTCCGGGAGTGGGGCTGGCTGGTGCCGGCCTACACCTTCCCGCCCAACCGGCAGGATCTGCAGGTGCTGCGGGTGGTGTGCCGCAACGGGTTCTCGCTGGACCTGGCCGACCGGCTGGTCGACGACCTCCGGGACCTGTTGCCGTGGCTGCGCAAGCAGCCAGGGCCCATGTTCGGCCCAGAGGAGGGGACGAGCTTCCACCACTGACCGCACCGCCCCGGCCGTACGGCTTACTCCGCGGCCTGCTGGAACTCGGCCGGCAGCTGCGATATGGCATGGTCGAAGGTCTCGTCCGGAACAGCGTCCCGCAGCGTCAGCAGGACGGCCCGGATCCCTCCCCTCGTCTCCTCCGCGGTCAGCCCTGTGCGTTTGCTGATCCGCGAGACGAACTCGCGGAAACCGAACCGCTGGATCGGATCACCGACGTGGATCGACTCCCGGAGAGGCTCCGGAAGTTCGAGCGCGAGATGCTGAGCCTCCGTGGCACTGAGCCGGTCTCCCAGGATCTCCAGTGTCGCGCGGCTCAGATCCGCCGCCTCCTCACGCGACAGGCCGCTGCGCTCGGCCACCCTGCCGAAGAAGTCCCTGTGCTCCACACTGGCTCCATTCCCCTCCGGCGTCCGCCCGACACGGAGCCGGCGGACGCCCAGAAGCTTGGAGCGATGCATACCGAGGTCCCGGCACCCCTGGCTTTTGAGCGGGAATGACACCGAGGTCGGCCGTTCACAAGGGCGACGCGGGGAGGGACAGATGGCACACGAGGCACTGTCGCTGGCTGACGCGATAGACGTGATCCGAGGTGAGATCGGCAAGGCCCGCATCAGGGCTGAGGTCCTGGGCGAGGAGATACGGTTCAGCGTCGGCACGGTCGAGGTGGAGATCCTGGTCCAGATCACCCGTAACAGCAAGGACGGCGAACCGGTGCTCGAAGTGGTCGAGGCAGGCGGTTCGAAGGGCGGCGACACCCACCGCATCACCTTCCCGATGACCCCCGTCTTCGAGCCTCACGGCTGAGAGCCCGGCCGGCGGGGAGGGAGAAGCGCCAGGCCGGCGCGGGCGGGAGCGCAAAGTGCGGTCCCACCCTCCAGGAAGAGGGCGGGACCGCCGCAGGACGCACATTACGCCCTGGTAGTCGTGGTGCGGCTCCGGCCGCCCGTCGCCGTACCGACGGTCTCCCTCTCCCGCTCCTGCCTCTCCTGCTGGCGAGCGGTCCTGGAGATGTCCTCCAGCTCGTGCGCGGTCTCCTCGAACTCCTGCGCGGCCTCCCGGCTCATCCTGCTCACGATCCTGCGGCCGCGGACGGCCATGTCCTCGTACACCTCGCCGGCCTTGGCGAGCGCGTACGGGCCGACGCCCGCGAGGGCGCAGAACGGCTTGGACATCGTGATCCTCTTGACCGGTGTCGTCACTTGGTCACTCTCCATACATATCGGTCTAGCGGCGGCTTCCAGCTGTTCCAGCCAGGGGAGAACGGCCCGGCGTCAGGAAGGCGGCGTGCCAAGGGCTTCCGTCCCGGACCTGATGTTGTCGGCGGCCTGCTCCGGGCTGATGTCCGCAGCCCTGGAGGCCTTCCGCAGATCCGTCCAGGTGATGTGGTCGGGATTCCCGTGGTCGTCGTCAGGCTCGCCGCAGCCGCAGCTCAGGCACATCCGGGTGTCTCCCCCCGCTCGGTCTTGTGCACAACGGCCCCGCCCTCGGCAGCGGTGCGAGGGCGAGGCTCTTCGGGTGTTCCAGGTTCGTCCGTGTGCGGTCTTGCCCGGGGACGAGCGCCCGCTCCCCCGTCGGCGAGCGCTCGCCAGGACCATCCCCGCACCCGTCTCCAGGGACACCGGGCGGAAATGCAAGAGCCGATCAAGAGCGGAGACGGGCGGACAAAATCGTCACCCGGCGGGTCACGATCAGCTGGACGGCCTCGCCTTGCCGGGCTGCACGCGCCTGGGCTCGCCGGGCGTCTTCGGGTGGATGCCTACAGCCAGAGCGCCGTGCCGACGTCGGGAAAGGCAGGTCACCTCTCAGCGGAAATCGCCGGGTCATCCGGCGAGTACCACTCCCGTCTCCGAGAGGATCACCCCGATGGCCGCCCCCGCACACCACCGCCGTTGCGCGGCTCGTGGCGGTCAGCGGTAGCAGGTTGCTCGTCGCAGTGGTCACAGAAATTCACTGCGGTAGGTCGCGGCGAGCTCTGCCGCGCGGCGGCGGCGTTCCGCGAGGTCGTCCGGCGACAGCTGCGGCGACGGCGCGTCCACGCCCGCCACGGCGTGCCGGCCGGTCCGCTGGACCGGCCGGCACCCGGTCAGTTCGCGCTCGCGTCGAGGGTGGGGTAGTCGGTGTAGCCGCGATGGTCGCCGCCGTAGAACGTGGCCGGCTCCGGCTCGTTCAGCGG
Source organism: Microbispora sp. KK1-11 (assembly GCF_006874435.1). Taxonomy (NCBI): domain Bacteria; kingdom Bacillati; phylum Actinomycetota; class Actinomycetes; order Streptosporangiales; family Streptosporangiaceae; genus Microbispora; species Microbispora sp. KK1-11. The sequence goes on from NZ_VIRJ01000028.1 coordinate 77,809, forward strand.
GGCGCCGGTCCGCAGGCGCGCCGGCAGGTCGGGGTTGGCCAGCGCCATGGTGCCGACCGTGATCACGTCGGCGACGCCGGTGTCGAGGTCGGCGACCCGGTCGGTCAGCGGAGCGCCGGCGCGGTTGAGCAGCAGGGCGGTGGGCCACGCCGTGCGCAGGTCCCGGAGCAGCTCCTCGTCGCCGCCGTGGATCAGGTGCAGGTAGGCGAGGTCGAGCGGGGCCAGGGCGGCGACCAGCGCCGGATAGAGCGTGTGGACGTCGTTCTCGACGATGTCGTTGTACTGGCTGCCGGGCGACAGGCGCAGGCCGGTGCGCTCGGCGCCGATCTCGCCGGCGATCGCCGAGGCGACATCGACGGCGAAGCGGATGCGGTTGTCGACCGATCCGCCGTACTGGTCGATGCGCTCGTTGGCGTTGCTGGACAGGAACTGGTGGACGAGGTAGCCGTTGGCTCCGTGGATCTCGACGCCGTCGAAGCCGGCGGCGACGGCGGCCGAGGCCGCGCGGCGGAACTCCTCGACCACGCCGGCGACCTCCTCGGTCGTCAGCGCCCGTGGGGTGGGCATGTCCTGCAGGCCGGACGCGGTGAACATCGCGCCTTTGGGCTGGACGGCCGACGGCGCGACGGGCTGCCGACCGTGCGGCGTGTTGTCCGGGTGGGAGATGCGGCCGGTGTGCATGAGCTGGACGACGATGCGACCACCGGCGGCGTGCACCGCGTTGGTCACTTCCTGCCAGCCCGCGATGTGCGCCTCGGTGTAGATGCCCGGGGTCAGCAGGTAGCCCTGCCCGTCGGCGGACGGCTGGGTGCCCTCGGTGATGATCAGGGCCATCGAGGCGCGCTGACGGTAGTACTCGCGGTTGAGGTCGGTGGGGACGCCGTCGGCCCTGGATCGGTCGCGGGTCATCGGCGCCATGGCGAGACGGTGCGGGAGCTCGATGGATCCGACAGTGGTGGGAGTCCAGAGAGTCTTCATGAAAGCCTCGGTTCTACAGTGACGCGAGAACGCGGATGCGGTCGGCGGTAGCGCGTTGAGCGACGTCGGCCTTGAAGGCGATCGAGTCGAACTCGTGCGGGGCTCCGGGGTGCAGGTGAAACTCGACCGGGACGCCCGCGCGGCTGAGTTTGGCCGCGCACGCGAGGTCCTCGTCGCGGAAGACGTCGAGCTGGCCCACCTCGATGTAGGCAGGCGGAAGGCCGGTGGCGTCTTCGAGCCGGGCCGGAGCGTGGTCGGTCATCGTGACATCGGCCGGAATGGGCTGGGCGTTGCTCGCGGCACCGATGATCGGTTCCCACAGGGCACGACGCCCCTCGATGTCGCCCACTCCCGGTGGTGTGGCCTCGGCCATCGCATCGGCCATCGGGGCCAGTGCCTCGGCGATCTCGGGATCCAAGGACAAAGACATGACTGCTTCTCCTGGCGAGCGTGTCAGGCCGTGGGCGCGAGGACGACGGTCTTGCCCGGTAGCTCGCCCGCGCCGGCCTGGGCGTGGAGTGCGGGCAGGTCGGCCAGCGCCACCCGCTGGGCGACGTCAACGCGCAACTCGCCGGTGCTGACACGAGCGGCCAGGTCGGCGAGTTGGTCGGCGTCGCTGCGGACGAACAGGTCGATGCCGCGCACACTGCGCTCCTCGTCGGAAGGGGCGGGCATCCAGACGGTGGTGTTGACGAGGGTGCCGCCGTTACGGACCAGCGTGACCAGTGCGGCCAGATGTTCCGGGGCGACCGGCGCGAGGTTGAGTACGAGGTCGACCGGCTCGGTCACCGCCGCGGTCACGTCGGTGGTGGTGTGGTCGATCACCTCGTCGGCGCCGGCGGCCTTGACACGCTCGGCGCTACGCGGGCTGGCCGTGGCGATCACGTGGGCACGGACCTCCTTGGCCAACTGCACCGCGTATCCGCCGACCGCTCCGCCGGCGCCGTTGATCAGCACCCGCTGACCGGCGGTCAGCTTGCCGTGGTCGAACAGCGCCTGCCACGCGGTCAGACCCACCAGCGGCAACGCCGCCGAGTCGGCCAACGGGATGTTCTTGGGCGCCCCCGTCAAGATCTCCGCCGGCGCGATCACATACTCCGCGGCCGCCCCGGGTCCCGTCATCGGCAGGAGGCCGACGACCCGGTCGCCGACCGCGACGTCGTCCACGTCGTCACCGAGCGCGTCGACCGTGCCGGCGACGTCGATGCCGGGAGTGTGGGGAAGCTCGACCGGGATCGGGCCCTGCATATAGCCCGCGCGGATGTTGCCGTCGACGCCGTTGAACGACGTCGCGGCGACGCGAATCCGGACCTGACCGACTCCGGGGGTGGGCTGCGCCACGTCCTCGTAACGCAGGACCTCAGGACCGCCGAACTTGTGAAAACGCACTGCCTTCATTGCAGAACCTGCCTCTGTGAGTGCCGCCAAGTGCTTCGAACTTGAAGCGATTGCGACGCAGAGGTGACCCTGCGGCCTGCTTCGAGTTGCGAAGGCGTCCAGCCCCGCGTCACCAAAGCCGCCCGGAGGCAGCCACTGGATCCGCGGTTGCTGGAGACGTCACTCAACTTCGCAGGATCCGGCGCGGTTAGCCTGGGCCAGGCTGGCCCACCTTGATGATGGCCGGTTCCCCGCCGACGCCGACGATCTCAGCCAGACGCGCCGCATCGGCCGAGCCCGGCGCCGCGGTGAGCATCAGAGCCGCCAAATCGTCGCCCGGGATGGCGAGCAGGCTGCCGACGAGCGTAACGGAGCCGCCGTCCGGATGAATGAACGCGGCACTGCTCTCGTAGGCCGCCACCGGTCGCGGCGTGCGCCACAAGGTGTCGAACAGGCGGCTTCGGCTCCGCATCTCGTCCACCAGCGCGGCAAGCGACGCGTCGGCGGGGTAGCGCAACACCGCGCTCGTCAGGCGGGCGACCAGGACCGCCTGGTGATCGGTTGCGTCATCCGCAGACTGCTTGAAACCACTGAACGGGTCGCAGAACGTACGCCAGGCGATGTTCCACTCCCACGGGTCCCCGGTGAGATCCCAATGCCCCAGGGCCATGAACGCACTGTTCACGGCGACGAGATTCATCGCCGCATCGGAGACGAACATCGGAGTGTCCGTGAACCGCTCCAGCAGCCGCATCGCACCCGGACCGACTTCGTTCGGCACCTGCCCGTCCGCAGCGGCGTACCCGGCCAGCGCGCAGAGCCGCTCGTACTCCGCCCGTCCGATCCGTAACGCACGGGCGATGGCGTTCACCACCCCGGCCGACGGATGGCTGCGCCCCTGCTCCAGCCGGCGTACGTAGTCCGCAGACATCCCCGCGAGCTCGCCGAGCTCCTCCCGCCGCAACCCTTGCACCCGCCGACGGCCGATCGGTAGCCCGACAGCCGCAGGCGCCGTACTCTCCCGCAACTGGCGCACCGCGGCACCGAACTCGTGACGTTCCACAGCCCAATTGTGCCCGGACAGTCCAGGCAGCAGGCAGTGGGCGGCCTTGGCGTTCAGTGCCACGGCCGGCGGACCGGTGTTGCCGGTGGCACGAATCCGCCCCGGATTCGTGCCGGCGCTAAGACGGCCTCGCCTTGCTGGGCTGCACGCGCCTCGGCTCGCCGGGCATCTTCGGGTAGTTCGGCGGGTACGGCATGTCGCCCCGGTCGTCGGCGTCGTACCACTCCAGCAGCGTGCCGATGTCGTGAGCCCGGTCGTCGATCGCCCGCTGCACGTCGCCCAGCTTGGCGAACCGCTCCGGCATCGTCCTGATGTCGAAGTCGCGCGGGTCGCAGCCGGCCAGCTCCTCCCAGGTCACGGGGGCGGAGACCCGGGCGTCTGGGCGGGCGCGGACCGAGTAGGCGGCCACCACCGTGCGGTCGCGGGCGTTCTGGTTGTAGTCGATGAAGACCTTCTCCCCCCGCTCCTCCTTCCACCAGGCGCTCGTCGCGAGGTCCGAGCGCCGCTCGACCTCGCGGGCGAGAGCGATCGCGGCGTACCGCACCTCGGTGAAGGTCCAGCGGGGCTCGATGCGCACGTTCACGTGGATGCCGCGGCTGCCCGAGGTCTTGGGGAAGCCCGTCATGCCCAGCTCGCCGAGGATCTCCTTGACCGTGAAGGCCACCGTACGGGCCTGCTCGAACGAGGTGCCGGGCTGCGGGTCGATGTCGATGCGCAGTTCGTCGGGGTGGTCGAGGTCGGCGCGGCGGGCGTGCCACGGGTGGAAGTCGATCGTGCCGAGGTTGGCGCACCAGGCGATGGCCGCCACCTCGGTCGGGCAGAACGCGTCGGCCGTACGCCCGCTGGGGAAGCGCACGGTGACGGTCTCGATCCAGTCGGGATGCCGGGGCATCCGCTTCTGGTAGATCGCGTCGGTGCCGACGCCGTCGGGGTGCCGCTTGAGGTAGGTCGGCCGCTCCCGCAGAGCGCGCAGCACGCCGTCCCCCACGCTCACGTAGTACTCCACCAGGTCGCGCTTGGTGGCGCCGATCTCCGGGAAGTAGACCTTGTCCGGATTGGTGACCTTGACCGTGCGGTCACCCACCTCTATCTCGATGTACGGCGAAGCCATGGAGGTGACCCTACCCGGACGAGGGGGTCCGTCCCGGGCTGCCGACGGCGGCCGGACCGGGCGCTCCCACGGCCGCGCCCTCCCGGCGCAGGCTCGTGGTCGCGTACGGCGCGCTCGCGTTCGGACGGCGCCGCACGCGACGGGACGGACCACGGCGGCCGCCCGCGGGCGGCCTCCTCTCACCGTCCGGCGGCGTCCAGCACGGGTCGGGTGCTTCGCCGCCCTGACGGCGGTGCGGGTGACCGCCCCCGCGCGGGTGACGGCGGTCAACCCCCTCGTCAGTGAAGACGCCGGAAGACCCGGGAAAGGATGCCTCGACCCGCGAACACGTGCGGGGAAGATCCCGGGCGTCCCTGGAGTTCCTAGGTTCGTAATCCCCGTGAGGGGCCGCAGAAGGCAGGGTGGTGAGCATGGAGAAGGTCATCAAGAGCGACGCCGAGTGGCGCGCGCAGCTTTCCCCCGAGGAGTACCGGGTCCTCCGGCAGGCGGGGACCGAGCGCCCGTTCAGCGGCGAGTACGTCGACACCAAGACCGTCGGCGTCTACTCCTGCCGCGCCTGCGGTGCGGAGCTGTTCCGGTCGGAGGCCAAGTTCGAGTCGCACTGCGGCTGGCCGTCGTTCTACGAGCCGTCCGAGTCGGACACCGTGACCCTGCACGAGGACGACTCGCTCGGCATGCGCCGGGTGGAGGTCCGCTGCGCCCGCTGCGACTCGCACCTCGGGCACGTGTTCCACGGCGAGGGCTACCCCACGCCGACCGACGACCGGTACTGCATCAACTCCGTCTGCCTGACCCTGCAGCCGGCCGAGTGAGGCCTACTTCGGCTTGGGGTAGGTGACCCGGCAGTCGTCGTCGTCAGGGCCGAGGACGTTGGCGAGGACGGGGTTGCCGTTCTCGCCGAACCTGGACTGGACGAACACCACGGGGTTCGCCTCCCCCCGCTCGGCCAGGTACTCCAAGCCGCGCTTGCACAGGGTGATCGCGGTCTTGGAGTTGTCGGCGTTCTCCGGGAGGTTCGTGTAGATGCGCAGGTAGCCGCCCTCGGTGCGGATGTCCTTGACCCGCTTGGCGGTCTTGTCCTTCCACCTGCTGCGGAAGTAGGCCTCCGCCTTGGTGTCGGTGTACTTCGACGGTCCCGACGCCTTCTCCTCGGCCGCCTTCTTATTCCGCTTAGTGGTCGCCTTCTTGCCGGTGTCGACGCTGGCGACGGTCAGCTCGCCGGCCGGGGAGGCCTGCGGCGTGGGCGCGGCGACCACGTGCCCGGGCGCCGCGTCGGAACGCGACAGCGGCCAGGCGATCGCGACGGCTCCGACGGCGAAGGCGGCCACCCCCAAGGACACCTCGACGACGTGCGAACGGGCCCGCCTCTTGCGGCGGCGCCCCCTGGAACGTGCCAGCCCGCTTGCCACTCTGCCTCACATAGACGTCGATCCTTCGTCACAGTATGGCAAAGACTTCGAGCCGCCAAGACCGTTTCCGACGCTTCGCGCAAGATCCGCCAGAATGTCCCTTCTGAACGGGTCCTTTCCTCCGTCGTTCACAGGGATGATGCGTGCCGGCCGTCATGTCCTGGCCCGTGTTCGGGCCGGCCTGCGTCCTGGTCGCGACCGGCGGGGCTGGGCGGCGCCGACCCGGTGGAGGCCGTGGTGGCGCTCGGTTTCACCCCGCTCTGGGCACGTGGACCTGGGCCCCCGCGCTGCTGACCGTGGGCGGCGTCCTGCTGCTGCTCGTGCCGGACGGCCGCCTGCCCGGGCGGGCCTGGCGCCTGCGACGCTGCCGCTGACGATGGCGCTCGGCCCGGCCGGCCCGCTGGTCGAGGCCCTGACCTGGGCCGTCCTGGAGTGGTCGATCGCTAGGGCAGCGCGGCGACGAGCTCGCTGACCGGCTTGCGGGTGCCGGTGTAGAAGGGGATCTCGATCCTGGTGTGCCGCCGCGCCTCGGCCCCGCGCAGGTGGCGCATCAGGTCGACGATGCGGTGCAGCTCGTCGGCTTCGAAGGCCAGCATCCACTCGTAGTCGTTGAGCGCGAAGCAGGCGACCGTGTTCGACCGCACGTCGGGGTAGTCGCGGGCCATCTTGCCGTGCTCGGCGAGCATCCTGCGCCGCTCGGAATCCTCCAGCAGGTACCAATCCAGGGACCGTATGAACGGGTAGACGCAGACGAAGCCCCTGGGCTCCTCCTCGGCGAGGAAGGCCGGGATGTGGGACTTGTTGAACTCGGCCGGGCGGTGCAGGGCCATGGCCGACCAGACCGGCTCGCTCGCGCGCCCGAGGGCGGTGCGGCGGAAGCGGGTGTAGGTCTCCTGCAGGTCCTCCGGCGAGGGGGCGTGCCACCAGAACATGAAGTCGGCGTCGGCGCGGAACCCGGCCACGTCGTAGCAGCCGCGGGTCGTCACGTCCTTGCCCGCCGCCTGCGCGAGCAGTTCCTCGACCTCGTCGGCCACGCCCTCGCGGGCGGCGGGAAGCTGGTCGCGCAGCCGGAAGACCGACCACATCGTGTAGCGGATGACCAGGTTGAGATCGCGTGCCTTGGGCCGCGGGGCAGGCTCCGTCATGCCTCCATTCTGCCGGTAGGGGGCGGTGGTCCGGCCGCCGGGTGCCGCCGATCAGGCGCACCGGCGGCCGGACCCACGCCGCCGGTCAGGCTTCGGAGGCCCGTGCGCCGTGGGCGTTACGCAGGTGCTCCAGGACGAGCTTGGCGGCGGTGCGGGCGGTCGCGACGCAGGCCGGGATGCCGACTCCCTCGTACGCGGCGCCGCAGACGGCGAGGCCGGGCTGCCCGGCGATCGCGGCGCGCACGCGGGCGATCCGGTCGAGGTGGCCCACGTCGTACTGCGGAAGAGCGCCGCCCCAGCGGGTCACCCGGGTGTCCAGCGGCAGGCCCCGCACGCCCATGATCTCGGCCATCTCGTTCATCGCCAGGGCCGTCAGCTCGGCGTCGTCGCGCTGGAGCACGAGTTCCTCGCCCAGGCGGCCGACCGAGCACCGTACGATCATGACGTTGCGGTCGGCCTCGGCCAGATGGGGCCATTTGACGCTGCTGAACGTCGCGGCCTTGACCGGCCTGCCCTCGACCGGCGGCACCAGGTAGCCACTGCCCTCGGGGGGCTCGGGGAAGGCCGACCTGGGGTAGGCGAGGGTGACGATCGCCATGCTGGCGTACTCGATCGCGGCCAGTTCCGCCGCCGCCTTCGGCACCTCCCGTCCGAGCAGGCGGGAGGCGGGCCGCGCGGGGACCGCCAGGACGACGGCGTCGGCGTCGATCGTCTCCTCGTCCCTGGTGGGACCGGTGACCAGCCGCCAGCCGTCCGGCGTGCGGATCAGGTCGCGCACGGTGACCCCGGTGCGGATCTGCGCGCCGGATTCCTTCGCCACCGCTTCGGGCAGCGCGCCCAGGCCGGTCCTGAGCGTGGTGAAGACCGGCCCGGCGTCCGCGGGGGCCTCCGCGGTGATGCTCCTGGCCGCCTGCAGCAGCGACCGCTCGGTGCGGGCGACGGCGGCGATCCGCGGCATGGTGGCGTCCAGCGACAGCATGTCGGCCCGGCCCGCGTACACGCCGCCGAGCAGCGGCTCGACCAGCCGGTCGACGACCTCGCTCCCCATCCGGGCCCGGATGTAGGCCGCCACGGAGACGTCTCCGGTCACGAGCGTGGGCGGCAGGAACTGGTCGAGGGGCACCCGGGCGAGCCCGGCCGGCGACAGGACGCCCGAGCGCGCGAGGGCGACCACGTCCGAGGGAACGCCCATCACCTGCTGCCTGGGCAGCGGGCGCAGCGATCCGCGCGACAGGACGGAGGCCCGGGTCGTGCCGGGGTCCACCAGATCGTCGCCGAGGCCGGCCAGCCGGGCCAGCTCCTTGCCCTCGGGCCGCCGCGCCAGCATCGACTCGGCGCCCGCGTCGACCTCCACCCCGGCCACCTGCGAGGCGTGCAGCTTGCCGCCGACTTTCGGCGCCGCCTCCAGCACCGTGACCCGCAGGCCGGCGTCGGCCCGGTTCAGGTGCAGCGCCGCGGCCAGACCCGCGATGCCCCCGCCGACGACGACCACATGACGTCCCGCAATCCCGTCCATGGGGAAAAGCTACCGGCCCGTACGCCCGGGTCCCGCACCGGCGCGGGGCGTGTCCGCCGCGAAGCGGGAACTTCGCGGCCACCGAGAGAGCACGGATAGTCACGCACCGGAACGTAGTCTGACAAAGCTGTCAGGAACGCAAGATTCTCAGAAACTTTTCACCTACAGGGTAAAAAGTAAGGGTTCGCTGTAATAAAGTTGTTGTAGTCAGAGCAGAAGTACAGTCACTTCTGGCACGCACCCGATTCCCCGACCCGAAGAGCGGCGTGAAGCGAATGACGGCTCGCCCCGAGAACCCGCACCAGGCGCGGATCCTGCGCCTCCTGCGTCAGGACGGCGCGCGTTCACGCGCCGAACTCGGCGAGGTGGCCCGTCTGTCACCGTCGAAGCTCGCACTCGAACTCGACCGGCTCACCAAGCTGAACCTCCTCGAATCCGGCGGGCTCGCGGCCTCGCGGGGCGGCCGGCGGTCGGGAATCGTACGGATCGCCTCACACCTGCGTTTCGTCGGCATCGACATCGGCGCCACGTCCATCGACGTCGGGGTGACCAACGGCGAGCTGGAGGTGCTCGGCCATCTGTCGAAGCCCGCGGACGTGCGGGACGGACCCGAGGCCGTGCTGGAGCAGGCCCTCGAGCTCGTCGGCAAGCTGCGGACCGGCGAGACGACCGAGATCCACGGCGTCGGTATCGGCGTCCCCGGCCCGGTGAGCTTCCTCGACAGGACCCCGGTCTCGCCCCCGATCATGCCGGGCTGGGACCGCTTCCCCGTGCGGGAGACGCTGAGCCGCGAGTTCGGCTGCCCGGTGCTCGTGGACAACGACGTGAACATCATGGCACTCGGCGAGCTGCACGCGGGCCTCGCCAGGGCCGTCGGCGACTTCCTGCTCGTGAAGATCGGCACCGGCGTCGGCTGCGGCATCGTCGTCGACGGCGAGATCTACCGCGGGGTGACCGGCAGCGCCGGCGACATCGGCCACATCCGGGTCTCCGACGACGGCCCGCTGTGCACGTGCGGCAACACGGGCTGCCTCGAGGCGTACTTCGGCGGCGCGGCGCTGGCCCGCGACGCCCAGGCCGCCGCGGAGTCGGGCGACTCCCCCTTCCTCGCGGAACGGCTCGCGCACGAGGAGACGCTGACGGCGGAGGACGTCGCCGCGGCGGCCGCCTCCGGTGACGCCGCCGCCGTACGGATGATCCGCGAGGGCGGCCGGCACGTGGGCATGGTGCTGGCGTCGCTCGTGAGCTTCTTCAACCCCGGCCTGGTCATCATCGGGGGCGGGGTGGCCGGCCTGGGCCACGCGCTGCTCGCGGAGATCCGCAGCGTCGTCTACCAGCGCTCGCTGCCGCTGGCGACCGGCAACCTGCCCATCGTCTTGTCCGAGCTCGGCGACACGGCCGGGATCATCGGCGCGACCCGGCTGATCAGCGACCACGTCTTCTCCGTCGAGTGAGCGCGCGGCCTTCGGACGCGGAACGGCCGCCGCCCCCCGGGGGGACGGCGGCCGTCTTCACAGGCTCAGCCCTTCAGTAGCTGCGTGAGCAGGCCCTTGACCTCGGTCGCGGCGTAGGCGTCCTTGTCGAAGGGGCCGAGCAGCACCGGCCCGTCCGCCGCCGCGTCGGGCAGGCGGCCGTGGCTGCCGCGCACCGGCTCCGGGTCGAGCGGCACCACCGACATCTTGTAGCGCATGCCCAGCTTCTTGCGGGCCAGCGCCGTGCCCGCGCGCAGCTTCACGAGCGGGTCGTCCGGGTCCATGAACAGCTCCGCCGGGTCGTATCCGGGCTTGCGGTGGATCTCCACGAGCTTCGCGAAGTCGGGCGCCCGGTCGTCGGACAGCCAGTAGTAGTAGGTGAACCACGCGTCCGGCTCCGCCACGGCGACGAGGTCGCCGGCCCGCTCGTGGTCGAGGCCGTACTTCGCCTTGCCCTCCTGGCCCAGCACCTCGTCCACGCCCGGCAGCTCGGCCACGATGTCCCGTACGCGGGGCAGGTCGGCGGTGTCGTTCACGTAGACGTGGGCGACCTGGTGGTCGGCGACCGCGAAGGCCCGCGAGGCCCAGGGGTCGAGATACTCCATGCCGTCCTGGGTGTAGACCTCCAGCAGCCCGGCCCGGCGCAGTGCGCGGTTGACGTCGACGGGGCGGGACGCGTTGGTGATGCCGTACTCGGACAGCACGACGACGGTGGCGTCCTCCCGCAGCAGCGGTGCGAGCGCGGCGTCGACCTCCCGGGCCGCCGCGACGGCCTGGGGCGCGTCGGGCCCGAAGCGCTGCAGGTCGTAGTCGAGGTGCGGGATGTAGACCATGAGCAGGTCGGGCCGCTCCTTCGCGAGGATCCTGCGGGCGGCCGCGATGATCCACTTGGACGAGGTGATGCTCGCCGTCGGCCCCCAGTAGGTGAACAGCGGGAACTCGCCCAGCTCGGCGACCAGGTCGTCGTGCAGCGACGGCGGCCTGGTGTAGCAGTCGGGCTCCTTGCGCCCGTCGGCGTAGTAGATCGGGCGCGGGGTGACGATGAAGTCGCTGGAGCCGCCCATGGCGTACCACCAGCAGACGTTGGCGGTGCGGATCCCGGGCACCGCGTCCCACAGCTGCTCGCCCTGGATCAGCCGGTTGTGCTGCCGCCACAGGAAGATCTCACCCAGGTCGCGGAAGTACCAGCCGTTGCCGACGATGCCGTGGTCACGCGGCATCGATCCGGTCAGCAGCGTGGCCTGGACGGAACAGGTCACGGCGGGCAGCACAGGCCGCAGCGACGCGGCGGCGCCGACCTTGGCCACGTTCGGCATGTGCGCCAGCAGGCGCGGGGTCAGGCCGACGACGTTCACGACGACGACGGGCGCCATCAGATCTCCTTAAGTCCGAGGGCGGCGAGCCGCCGCCGGGTCCAGTCGAGCTCGGCCGCGATGCCCTCGGCGACGTCCACCGGGCCGGGCAGCACGCTCCACGTGTAGGTCTCGACCTCCAGGTGCCGGGTAAGGGGCGCGTCCGGGGAGGCCATGAGGCGTTCCAGCAGGTCCTCCAGGTATGGAGCGGTCGTGGTGAGCGGGGGCGGGGGCGCGGCGTGCAGCGGCATGTGGAAGTGCGTGCGCCACGGCAGGTCCGCCGGGAGCCCGCCTGCCAGCGCCTCAGGCAGGTCGTCGGCGTACCCGGCCGCGCAGCGCGTCTGGTGGAGATACCGCTCCTCCTCGTACGCCGCCAGGGCCCGCTGGCCGCCCGGCGGCGCCTCGACCGCGGACGAGACCTGGAGCTTGACGATCGGCAGCCCCAGACCTGCCGCGTCGGCGGCCTCCTCGAAGCCGACGGCGAGATGGCAGGCGTCCAGGCAGACGCCGAGGTGCGCGGGGTCCGTGCCGGCCAGCAGCTCGACCGCCTGGGGGGTGGTCTCCACGATGCAGCCCGGCTCGGGCTCGAACCCGACGCGGATCGTCTTGCCGGTGCGCTCCGCCAGCGCCCGCAGGCCCCGGGTGAGCGCGTCCAGGTTGGCGGCGACGGCCGCGGCCTTGTCCGGCGTCCAGCCGGCGCGCCAGGCGAGGGGCAGCGTCGAGATCGAGCCCTCGCTCACGTCGTCCGGCAGCAGCGCGGTGAGGATCTCGGCCAGGTCGAGGGTGTAGGCGAGCCGCTGCGGCTCCGCCCAGTCGGGCCGGTACACCCGGAGTTTCACGACCTGGTCGTGGAAGCCCTGGTAGGGGAAGCCGTTGAGGGTGACGACCTCCAGCCCCAGCTCGTCGAGCCGGGCGCGCAGCCGCGTCAGCTCGCCGGGGTCGGCCCGCAGCGCCCGCGCCGCGCCGGACGACAGCCACAGCCCGAGGCCGAGCACCGGCGCGCCGGTCAGCGCCCGCACCCGGGCGGCGACGCCGGACAGCTGCTCGTGGATCCCGGCGAGGTCCTCGGCGGGGTGGACGTTGGTGCAGTAGGCCAGATGGACGACGGCACCGGAGGGATGGAGCAGGCGCATGGTCAGCGCGTCCCGCGCAGGATCGTGTTGCCCTCGTAGTCGCCGCCCGACTCGACGTCGTCCAGCGACAGGCGCCCGCTCTGGCCGTAGAACGCGACGGGGTTGCGCCACAGCACCCGGTCCACGTCGTCGTCGGTGAACCCGGCGGCCAGCATGGCCTCGCCGACCTCGCGGGTCTTGAGCACGTCGCTGCGCCCCCAGTCGGCGGCGGAGTTCACGATCATCCGCTCGGTACCGTACTCCTTGAGGATCGCCACCATCCGCTGGGGGTCCATCTTGGTGTCCGGGTAGATCGAGAAGCCCATCCAGCAGCCGGCCTCGTGGACCATGCCGACGGTCAGCTCGTTGAGGTGGTCGACCAGCACCGTGCCGGGGTCCATGCCCTTGACCACGTCGAGCGTGCGCCGGGTGCCTGCCGCCTTGTCGCGGTGCGGCGTGTGCACGAGTACCGGCAGGCCGTGCTCCTCGGCGAGCGCGAGCTGGGCCTCGAAGACGCGGTCCTCCTCCGGCGTCATCGAGTCGTAGCCCACCTCGCCGACCGCGACCACCGAGTCCTTCAGCAGGTAGCGGGGCAGCTCGTCGAGCACGCCCGCGCAGCGCGGGTCGTTGGCCTCCTTCGGATTGAGCGCGAGCGTGCAGTGGTGGCGGATGCCGTACTGCGCGGCGCGGTAGGGCTCCCACCCCAGCAGCGCGTCGAAGTAGTCGAGGAAGCTGCCGACGTTCGTGCGCGGCTGACCGAGCCAGAAGGCGGGCTCCACGACGGCACGGACCCCGGCGGCGTACATGCGCTCGTAGTCGTCCGTCGTACGGGACGTCATGTGGACGTGGGGGTCGAAGATCCTCATCGGAATCAGAGCCTCTCGAGAACGTCGGGGGGAACGGGGCGCCCGGCAGCGCGGCGCTCGGCGGCGAAGTCGGCGAGCATGCGCCGCAGCTCCTCGTCGAACCGCCGGCCGAGGCCCTCGACCGACGCGAGCGGGACGGACATGAAGACGCACTTGAGCACGCCCTGCCGGAAGGCGTGGTCGTCCAGCCAGGCCGAGCCGTACGGGCCGAGCGCGGCGGCGACCAGCCGGGTGTCGTTGGTCCGCAGGGCGTCGTGGACGAGCGGGAGAGCGGCCGGACCGAGGTCGAGCTGCGGAAGCGACTCCAGGATCTCCAGCCGCTCCCCCGCGTCGCCCTGCCAGTAGAGCTTCATGACGGCCGCCGCCGGGTCCGGCAGCGCCTTCGCGAGCGCCGTCAGCAGCTCGGCGCGGGCGCCGGGGCCCCCCTCCCGCGCGGCCCGCGGGAACAGCGCGTAGACGGTCTCGGGGTCGCGCTCAACGTCGGCTACGGCCTGCGCCAGCCAGGTCATGTGCCCTCCTCAGGAATTCGATCGACCTTCCGGCCACGTCGGGCGCCGCGTGGCTGTGCCTGGCCAGTTCGACGGCGACCAGCCCGCCGAAGCCGTCGAGGGCGGCGAGCACGGGCGGGAAGTCGATCTCGCCCTCGCCGAACTCGAGATGCTCGTGGACGCCCCGCCGCATGTCCTCGATCTGCACGTGCACCAGGTGCGGCAGCGCCCGCTCGACGCACTCGGGCACGTCGTACGGCTCCAGGCAGCGGCAGTGCCCGATGTCGAGGGTGAGGCCGAACCTCGGGTGCCCGCCGAGCAGGTCGCGCAGCCGTTCGTATCCGGCGAGGTCCGCCACGAGCATGCCCGGCTCGGGCTCGAACCCGAGCGTGACGCCCACCTCGTCCGCTTCGGAGAGCAGGCGCTCGCACTGCCGTACGAGCCGGTCCCACGCCTCGCCCTCGGGCACCTCGGGCGGCCGGATGCCGCTCCACAGGTGCACCACGGGGGCGCCGAGGTCGGCCGCGATCCGCATCGCCTCGCGGATGAAGTCCACCCGCGCCTCGGCCTCGTCGTGCAGCAGCGTCGGGAAGTGCTTGCGCCGAGGGTCGAGCGTGTACCTGCCGCCCGTCTCCACGGCGAGGGCCAGGCCGAGCCGCCGCGCCAGCGCCGCGATCCGCCCGACCTCCGCCGGGGAGGCGCCGGGCATGAGGTGCCCGTGGTCGAGGGTGACCGCCGCGCCGGTGTAGCCGAGGTCGGCGAGCACCTCCAGCGTCTGGTCGAGCGGATGGTCGCGGAAGCCGTTGGTGCAGTAGGCCCAGATCACGATGTGGCCACCTTCGCCGACAGCCACCGGCCGGCCGGCAGCGCGGCGAGCAGCGCCGCCGCCTGGGCGAGCCTGCCCCGCCCGGCCACCGCGGCCGCCTGGAGCGGGATCAGGCCGAGGATGCTCATCCGCACCGCCTGCCGCACCTGCTCGGGGTCGGGGTCGGCGCGCAGCGCCGCCTGGGCCCTTCCGGCGGTGGCGAGGTAGCCGGCGATCATCGCGGCGGCGCCCAGCCGCCCGGTGGTTTCGCCGCCGCGGCAGGCGACGGCGGCCAGCGCCGCGGACGCGCCGGTCGCGGCCAGCGCCTGGGTGACGGTCGCGGGGGTGGCGCCGTCCACCTCGGCGCGGCCGAGCAGGGTGATCCCGTAGGTGTGGGCGCCGACGGCCAGCGCCATGGGGGCGGCCGCCCGCGTGTGCGGGCCCGCCCCGAGCAGGACGTCGAGCACGCGGCAGGCCGCCATCGCGGCCGGGCCCGCCGCCGTGTGCTTGAGGCGCAGGTCGTAGGCCCAGGCGGCGCCGGCGAGCAGGCCCGCGAGCGCGAGCCCGCGCCGTCCGCCGAAGACCGCGGCGGTGGCCACCCCGGCGCCGGTCAGTGCGGCGGCGAGGCCGAGCGCCCCTTCCGGGCTGATCCGGCCGGAGGGGATGGGCCGTTCCGGCCGCTCCTTCGCGTCGATCTTCCGGTCGGACCAGTCGTTGAGCGCCATTCCGGCCCAGTAGAGCAGCACCGACGCGGCGGCGAGGCCGGGCCGGGCCGATCGCCCGGCCGCCGCCGCGCCGGCGAGCGTGTCCCCGGGAACCGACAGCGCGGCGGGCGCGCGGACCAGCTCCAGCCAGGCCCTCACGGCCGCCCCTCCGACAGGGCCTGCGCGAACGCCACCAGCCGGGCGTACTGGGTGGGCAGGTCGTGCCCCACACCGCCCAGCGGGTCCTTGAAGAAGTAACCGAGCTCGGGGAGCACGCCGCCGTGCCCGATCTCGTGGGCCCGCGCGACGAGCCGGACGAGGTCGAGGACGAGCGGGGCGGCGAGCGCCGAGTCGCAGCCCTGCCAGGTGAACTGCATGGTCATCCGGACGCCGAGGAATCCTTCGAATGTGATGTGGTCCCAGGCGGTCTTCCACTCGCCGAGGTCGGCCACGTAGTCGATGTGCGTCAGGCCCTCGACGTCCTCGCCCACGATCGCGGGGACGGCCCGCGCCTTGCTCGCCGACTTGCTCTCCCGGGCCGCCGGGTCGGCCAGCGTGGCGCCGTCGCCGCCGCCGAGCAGGTTGAGGCCCGACCACGAGCGGACCCGCAGGGCGCGGCCGGCGAACATCGGCGCGAGCGCGCTCTTGACCAGCGTCTCCCCGGTCTTGCCGTCGCGTCCCGCGTACGGCAGGCCGCTCCGCCGCGCCAGCTCGTCCAGTGCGGGCGGCGTCGGACCGGCGGAGGGGGTGAACGCCACGTAGCCGCAGCCGGCCGTGAAGGCCGCGTAGGCGTACAGGGAGCTGGCGGGCAGCACGTCACGGCCGGACGCGAGCGCCTCCTCCAGCTCGGCGAGCGTGGCGTACGGCACCTCGGCGGGGGGCTCGGTCGACGACACGTCCACCACGACGACGCGGGACAGGCCGTGCCGCTCCCGGAAGTCCGCGATGTCGCCGGCCAGCCGCCGCGCGGCCTCCGCCTGGCTCTCCTCGCCGGGAACGTAGCCGTGCCGGATCTCGGCCTCCGCGGCGTCGAGGTCCGCGGCGAGCAGAGTCGCCAGGACGGGAGGGAGCACGCCCGCCTGGGCGAGCAGCTCGGCTCTCTTGCGCAGCGGGGTGGCGACCACGTCGTGACCGCCGAACACCAGGTCGCCCAGGGGAGCGAAGTCCCCGGGGAAGCCCGCGGCCTCGATGACGCAGCCGGTGGGCGGGGCCGCTCCCGCGCGAACCGCTGCCGCCCCGACCACCGCTGTGGTCGCGACGGACCCCCGGGCGCCGACCAGCCAGACACCGATGGGCACTGTAACTCTCCCGTCAACTCGGGTATGAAGGATGACCCCGGAACATTCGGATAGTAAGAGGCATCTTTCGTCACTGACAAGAAAAAGTTTCCTGCGGGCTACAGAAAGTTCACCCACCCGCTCGGTAACAGTGCACCCGGCCCTCGACCACCCGCTTCGGCCGACCCGAGGATGCGGCAGTCATGGCCCGCGGCCCTCCCTCTCCGCCTTCACGCATCCTCGGACTTTGTCCTCTCAAGGTACAAAGTTCAAATGATCATGAAAAAACTTCTTCCCCGTTAGGCAAAAGTCGCGTAGCTTGCTCGCCAAGTGCTCCGCACAGTCACAAGGGGTCGGAGTGAGGCGAAGAGCGGAGTCACCAGCGGCGCGGCCGCGTCATCGGGGGATCAAGGTTCTTCACGCAGATGGAGTTAGCAAGACGATGAGCGCGTACGAAGAAGAGATGGAGACGGCCGGCAACCTCGGACGCAGGCTGGGGCTGAACCGCCGCCAGTTCCTCGCGGCCACGACCGGCATGGCGGCGGTCGCCGCCGTGGCCGCGGCCGGTCCGCTGAAGTCGGCCGCGCAGGCGGCGACCGCAGGCGGCAACGGCGTGCTCGTGCCGCCCGGCAAGCGCGGCATCATCCTGTACACGGTCCGCGACGCCATCACCCGCGACCCGCTGTCCAGCAACCTCGCTTCCGGCTTCCGCCCGGTGCTCCAGGAGCTCAGCCGCATCGGCTACAAGCAGGTGGAGTTCGCCGGCTACGCCCAGCACCGCAACGCCGAGGGCGGAGCCAGCCTGGAGAGCGTCGAGGGTGCCCGCCTGCTGCGCACCTGGTTGGACGACAACGGCCTGGAGGCCGAGGGCAACCACGGCTTCATCCCCGGCTCCTGGCCGCTGAACCAGGCCGACCTCGACCGCTTCAAGCTCCACCTGGAGATCGCCAACATCCTCGGCATGAGCCACGTGGGCACCGGCAGCGACCCGACCGGCAGCGCCTACAAGGCCGACTGGGACGTGGCCGCCGAGAAGTGGAACACGCTCGGCGAGCTCGCGACCGCGGCCGGCCTCAAGCTGTACACCCACAACCACGACGTGGCCTACAGCTTCCTGCTCGACAGCGGCCCGCTCGACGCCCAGGGCCGGCCCACCCGCTCCTCCGGCATCCGCCGCCTCGAGTACTTCCTCTCGCAGACCGACCCGGCCAACGTCTGGCTGGAGATGGACATCTTCTGGGCGCACGTGGCCCAGTACAAGTACAAGACCTACACCGCGCCCGACGGCTCCACCCAGACGCAGGTCTTCAACCCGCTCGGCGTCGTGCAGGCCCAGACGATGCGGTTCCCGCTGTTCCACGCCAAGGACGGCAAGATCAACACCGCTACCTCCAACGGGTACGACATGGTTCCGTTCGGCACCGGCGACATCGACTACAAGAGCTTCTTCTCCGAGATGGGCGCCAAGGGCTACCACAACCCGATGTACGAGCAGGACAACGCCCCCGGCAACGCGTCGAACCCGGGCCAGTCCCTGCAGTACGCGGAGCTGAGCTACAACAACATCGCCAAGCTCCGCGGCTGAGGCCCGCCTGAGCAGTTCGGCTGGTCACCCGAGTATGGCGGACCGCCACGCGTTCGACCCGTTCCACCGGCACGCGGCGGCCCGCCTTTCCATGCCACCCCCTGAAAGAAGAGGCGCAGCAGATTTGAAGCGTACTCGCATACTGGTCGGCGGTCTCGCCGCCGCGTTGACGCTCCCCTTCACCGCGGCGCTCACCGCCGCACCGGCCCAGGCGCACGACGACGCGCTGCACTGGGAGAACTACGAGAAGGTCACCCTCACCAAGGACGTCGGCGAGCCGATCGACATGGCGATCCTGCCGGACAGCCGGGTGCTGCACACCGCCCGCAACGGCGACATCCGGATGACCGACCCCGCCACCGGCGTCACCAAGGTCGTCAACACGATCGACGTCTACAACAACTCCGAAGACGGCCTGCAGACGATCGGGCTCGACCCCGACTTCGAGCACAACAAGTGGGTCTACGTCTACTACGCGCCCAGGAAGCTGACCGGGTCGTCGTACCCGGCGGAGACCCCGGCCGGATCGGCGCCCAACTCCCTGCCGGCGGGCGCGGACGTGTCCTACTGGAACCAGTGGAAGGGCTACAACCAGCTCTCCCGGTTCAAGTGGGACGGCGACAAGCTCGACCTGTCCACCGAGCAGGTCATCATCAAGATCGAGACCAACCGCGGGCAGTGCTGCCACGTCGCGGGCGACTTCGACTGGGACGACGAGGGCAACCTCTACCTGGCCACCGGCGACAACACCCCGGCCAGCACGCCCGGTGCCAACGGCTTCGCCCCCAACAACGACGCCCCCGGCATGAACCCGGGCTTCGACGACCGCCGCGGCGCGGGCAACACCAACGACCTGCGCGGCAAGATCCTGCGGATCAAGGTGCAGGACGACGGCTCCTACACCGTCCCCGACGGCAACCTGTTCCCCAAGGGCACCGCCAAGACCAGGCCCGAGATCTTCGTGATGGGCGTGCGGAACCCGTTCCGCATGGACGTCGACGGGAAGACCGGCACGCTGTCGTGGGGCGACTACGGACCGGACGCCGGCGCCCCGGACCCCCAGCGCGGCCCGATGGGGTACGTCGAGTGGAACGTCACCCCGCTGAACAAGCCGATGAACGGCGGCTGGCCGTACTGCACCGGCGACAACTTCAACTACAACCACTGGGACTACGCGAACTCCAAGCCGCGTGAGTTCTTCGACTGCGCGGGCGGCCCGACCAACGACTCCGTGTGGAACACCGGCCTGTCGAAGCTGCCGCCCGCGACGCCCGCCGACCTGTACTACGGCGACCGCGCGAGCGACCAGCCGGCCGAGTGGTCCGGGCTGACCGAGTTCGACCCGGTGCAGAACGGCCAGGCCCCGATGGGCGGCCCGGTCTACCACTACGACGCGGACAACCCCTCGACGACGAAGTTCCCCGCATACTGGGACAACAAGTTCTTCTTCGGCGAGTTCTCCCAGGACTACCTGGCGGCGTTCACCGTGTCCGGCGCCGACGGCCCGGTGTCGAAGATCGAGCAGTTCCTGCCGAACGCCGAGCTGACCAAGATGGCGATGCCCATCACGGACAACCCGATGGACCTCGAGTTCGGCCCCGACGGGGCGCTGTACGTGCTCGAGTACGGCGACGGCTTCTTCCGCGCCAACCCCGACTCGGGCCTCTACCGCATCGACTACTCGCCCGGCAACAAGGCCCCGCAGGCGAAGATCACCGCCGACAGGACGTCGGGCAGCAACGCGCCGCTCACCGTCCAGTTCAGCGGCGCCAAGTCCACCGACGCCGAGGCGGGCGACCTCACCTACGAGTGGGACTTCGACGGCAACGGCTCCTTCGACGCCAAGGGCGTGACGGCGAGCCACACCTACGACAAGCTCGGGCAGTACACCGCCAGGCTCCGCGTCACCGACGCGGGCGGCAGGTTCGGCCTCGCCACGATCGAGATCACCGTCGGCAACACCGCACCCACGGTCAGCATCGAGACCCCCGGCGACGGCGGCTTCATCGACTGGGGCAACGCGGTTCCGTTCAAGGTCAAAGTGACCGACCAGGAGGACGGCGACAACCCGACCTGCAGCAGGGTCGCGTGGACCTTCGGCCTCGGCCACGACACGCACGCGCACCCGATCACGACGGGCACCGGCTGCACCGTCACCTGGGCGACCCCGGCCGACGCGCCCGAGCACGGCGTGACCGAGAACATCTTCGGCGTCGTCGTGGTCAGCTACCGCGACAACGGCGCCAACGGCATCCCCGGCGCGAGCAGCGACGCCACGCTGATCCTCAACCCGAAGCTCATGCAGGCCGAGCACGGGGACGACAGCAAGGGCGTCACCAAGACCCAGGACGAGACGGCGTCCGGCCTCAACAAGGTCACCTCGTTCGACGCCGGCGACTACATCGGCTACGACCCGGTGAACCTCAGCGGCATCACGTCGGTGAAGACCGTGGCCACCGGCGCGGGCACCCTGTCGCTGCGCTGGAACTCGCCGACCGCGGCCCCGTTCGCGACCGTCGCGATCCCGGCCGGCTCCGGCTGGCAGACGGTGACCACCGACCTGAAGAACGCCCCCACGGGCAGCGGCAAGCTGTACGTCACCTCGACCGGCGGCGTGGACGTGGACGCGTTCACCTTCGTGGGCGACGGCGTCGCCGACAAGACCCCGCCGACCGTGACGGCCACCCTCAACCCGGCCCAGCCGAACGGTGAGAACGGCTGGTACACCGGCAACGTCACGCTGACGGTCACCGCGACCGACAACGGCACGGTGTCGAGCCGGCAGTACTCGGTCAACGGCGGCGCCACCTGGTCGAACGCCAACAACCCGGTGACGCTGAGCACCGAGGGCGCCACGGAGGTCCGCTACCGCGCGACCGACAGCGGCGGCAACGTCTCCCAGATCGGCACCGTCACGGTGAAGATCGACAAGACCGCGCCGGCGTTGACCGTGAGCGGCGTCGAGTCCGGCGACCACGGCGACTCCACCTCCATCACGCCCGTCTTCTCCGCCACGGACGCCGCGTCCGGCGTGGCGAGCGTGACGGCGGCCATCGGCGACCTGCAGGTCAAGTCGGGCGAGGCGCTCCCCCTGTGGAAGCTGCCGCTCGGCGCGAACGAGCTGGTCGTGACCGCCAAGGACAAGGCCGGGCAGACCACGAAGAAGTCCGTGACCTTCACCGTCACGACCTCCTTCGAGGACGTGAAGGCCCTCCTCACCGCCTTCCGGAGCGCCGGCACGGTGACCGAGGACGGCGATGTCCTGATCGCGCAGCTCGACCAGGCGGCCAACCAGGCCGGCATGGACAAGAAGGACAACGCGATCAAGGCCCTGGAGCGGTTCGTCGGCTTCGCCGGCGACGCCAAGCGGGTGACCGACAAGGCCGCGGGCGACGCGCTCATCCGCGACGCGAAGGCGCTCATCGAGCGGCTGCGCGGCTAGCCAGACGTCCCGTGGGTCCGGCCCGGCCCGGCCGGATCCACGGGGCCCACACCCCCCACAGCCCTCTCACCCCCCGAAACAGAGGCGCCGGCGACCATGGTGGCATCGTGATGCCATCGTGATCGCCGGCGCCGAACTGTCCCTATCGGTGAACCGATGTAAAGAACATGAGGCGAATCCGGTACGGCGCGGCGGCCCTGGCGGCCGTCGCCTTTCTGTTGACGGGGTGCGGCGGCTCGGGCACATCCAGCAGCGACGCGGCCGGCAGCGTCGCCGGCACCGTGGCGCCTGCCGGGGCGGCCGCCACGGCCGGGGTCACGGATCAGAGCGCGGAACGGGCGCCGGCCACGGCCGGCGCGAGCGGCGGGCAGGAGAAGACCAGGCTCGACCCGGCCGACCGCGCGATCGTCTACCAGGCCGAGCTCACCGTCGAGGCCAAGGACGTCACGGCGGCGGCCGACCGCGCGAAGGCGATCGTGACGGGCGCGGGCGGCTACGTCGCCGAGGAGCGCAGCGAGTCCGTCTCGCGCGGCGTCCAGTCGATGATCGCGTTCAAGGTGCCCCCGGCGCGCTACGCCGACGTGCTGGCCCAGCTCGGACGTGACCTCGGGAAACGCACGTCGGTGCGGCAGAACGCGCAGGACGTCACCGAGGAGGTCGCCGACGTCGCCAGCCGGGTGAAGTCGGCCGAGGCCGCGCTCGGGCAGTTCCGCACGCTGCTGTCGAAGGCGAACAAGATCGGCGAAATCCTGGAGATCGAGCGGGAGATCTCCAGCCGCGAGGCCGATCTGGAGTCGCTGCAGGCCAGGCAGAAGGCCCTGGAGGCGCAGACCGGCATGGCCACCGTGACGCTCACCCTCGTGCCCCCGCCGGAGCCCTCGGCCCGCCCCGAGAAGAAGGAGGACGCCACCGGCTTCCTCGCCGGGCTGCGCGCCGGGTGGGACACCCTGACTTCGTCGACCGTGATGGCGCTGACCGTGCTGGGCGCGCTGCTGCCCTGGATCGTCGTGGCCGCGGTGGTGTGGCTGGCCGTCCGGGTCGTCATGCGCCGCATGCGCCGCCGTACCGCCCCGCCGGCCGGTCCCGTGCCCCCCGGCGCCGTCCCTCCTGGCTCCGTCCCTCCCGGGCACGGGCCCGGCTTCCCCGCGGGCCCCGCGCCCACGGGCGGCCCCGCCGGGCAGCCGCACCTCGGCTCACCGGAGCCGGCTCCCCGCGAGGACCGGGACGAGAACCAGGATCAGGGCCGGGAGTCCGAGCGCACGCCGGGGTAGCTCAGCGGGCCGACGACTCGTGGACGAAGTCGGTGAGCCGGGCGAGCTGGTCGGGGTCGGTCGAGGGAAGCACGCCGTGGCCGAGGTTGAACACGTGCCCCTCGGCCACCCGGCCGCGTTCGAGCACGTCCCTGGCCCGCCTCTCGACGACGTCCCAGGGCGCGAGCAGGATCGCGGGGTCGAGGTTGCCCTGCAGGGCCTTGCCCGCGCCCACGCGCAGCGCGGCCTCGTCCAGCGGCACCCGCCAGTCGACGCCCACCACGTCGGCGCCGGCCTCGCCCATGATGCCGAGCAGCTCGCCGGTGCCGACGCCGAAGTGGATGCGCGGCACGCCGAGGTCCGCCAGGCCGGCGAAGATCCTGCCGGTGTGCGGCAGCACGTAGGTGCGGTAGTCCTGCGGCGCGACCGCGCCCACCCACGAGTCGAAGAGCTGGACGGCCGAGGCCCCCGCCGCCACCTGCACGCGCAGGAAGGCGAGCGTGATCGCGCCGAGCCGCTCCATCAGCTCGTGCCACAGCTCGGGCTCGCCGTACATCATGGCCTTGGTGCGGTCGTGGTTCTTGGAGGGGCCGCCCTCGATCAGGTACGACGCGAGCGTGAACGGCCCTCCGGCGAAGCCGATCAGCGGGGTGCCGCCCAGCTCGCCGGTGAGCGCGCCGACCGCCTCCGTCACGTAGGGGACGTCGTCCGGCTCCAGGGGCCGCAGGACCTCCATGCCCGCCTTGTCGCGGATGGGGGTCCCGACGACCGGGCCGACGCCCGGCTTGATGTCGAGATCGACGCCGACGGCCTTGAGCGGGACCACGATGTCGCTGAAGAAGATCGCCGCGTCCGTGCCGTACCTGCGGACCGGCTGCATGGTGATCTCGACCACGAGGTCGGGCGTGGCGCAGGCGGTGAGCATCTCGACGCCGGCGCGCACCCTGCGGTATTCGGGCAGGGACCGCCCGGCCTGGCGCATGTACCACACCGGCGTGTACGGAACGGGCTCGCGCCGGCACGCGCGAATGAAAACGGAATCGGCGAGCTGGGGTTTCACGGCACCAGCCTGCCATGTCCCGGTGCCGCCCGATGCCCGGACCCATGACCTGGGACTCCAGAACGACGCGAGGACGGCCGTTGATCGCGTAAGGTGAACCCCATCCCCTCCTGTGAGTCATCTCACAGCTCGGCAATGTGTTCGCCAATCGGCCATCCGGCATCGATTCCAATACCACTTTCGAGACACGCCGAGTGCGATGCGGGGAAATGTCGCCGGGACGTGCCAACGTCGGATCAGTCCCGAGCGACCGCCACGACCGTGGATCCGACGAGAGGCCCCGGAGCGATGACTTCGATGTGGAGTTCCCCCGAACGCCGCACTGAGCACTGTGCCGGCAGCGACGCCGCGCGCCCCGCCCGCACGCGCGGACGCGCCCCGGCACGGACGGCCGACCGGGTGACAGTTCGACTGGCGGCGACGGTTTGACGACTTCCGATGCCCCCCACAGCCACCCCCCTGCTTCGCGCTCTCCCGAATCCGACCTACTCTTCCGTCATGACCCTCGGTGAACCGCCCGCGCCTCCCGCCGCCTTCCGGCGCGCGCTGGAGACGCTGCGCCCCGCCGAGGTACGGCCGGAGATCGAGCTGGAGGACATCCCCGCACCCCAGCGGCTCGCGCCGTATTCCGGTGCGGTCGGGGCCTCCGTGTACCGTGACGACGACGAACTCGCCGTCGGCCGCCTGATCATGCTGTTCGACCCCGAGGGTCAGCGCGGCTGGGAGGGGCCCTTCCGCCTCGTCGCCTACGTACGCGCCGACATGGAGCCGGAGATGACCACAGACCCGCTGCTGGGGCCGGTGGCCTGGAGCTGGCTGACCGAGGCGCTCGACGCCCACGGCGCGAGGTACGCCGCGGTGGGCGGCACGGTCACCCGTGCCGTGTCGGAGGGATTCGGCGGCAAGGCGGACGATCCCGTCACCACCGAGATCGAGCTGCGGGCCTCGTGGTCGCCGCTCGACGAGGACCTGTCGCCGCACGCGGCCGCCTGGTGCGACCTCATGTGCCTGGCCGCCGGCATCCCCCCGCTGCCGCCCGACGTCGCCACGCTGCATCCGCGCCCCGCCCGCCGAGATGATCCGAAAGTTCCTTAGCCCGTGACAGAACCCGTAGTCCAGCCTCTGTTGGAGCCGCGCGAGGGAATCCCGCCCGTCATCGAGGACTCCGCCGCGCTCGCGGCCGCCGTGGACGCCTTCGCCCGTGGGACGGGGCCGGTGGCCGTCGACGCCGAGCGTGCCTCCGGATACCGCTACAGCGGCCGTGCCTACCTGGTGCAGCTGCGCCGGGCCGGCGCGGGCACCGCGTTGATCGACCCGGTCAAGTGTCCCGACCTGTCCGCGCTGGACGAGGCCGTACGCGACGCCGAGATCGTCCTGCACGCCGCGAACCAGGACCTGCCGTGCCTGGCCGAGCTGGGCTTCCGCCCGCGGCGGCTGTTCGACACCGAGCTGGCCGGGCGGCTGCTCGGCTACGAGCGGGTCGGCCTGGGGACCATGGTCGAGCTCGTCCTCGGCCTGCGGCTGGAGAAGGGGCACTCCGCGGCCGACTGGTCGGCCCGCCCGCTGCCGGAGGACTGGCTGCGCTACGCGGCGCTCGACGTGGAGGTCCTGGTCGAGCTCCGCGACGTCCTGCACGACGAGCTGGCCGCCACCGGCAAGCTGGAGTGGGCGCTGGAGGAGTTCGCGTCGATCCTGGCCGCTCCCGCCCATCCCCCGCGTACCGACCCGTGGCGGCGCACCTCGGGCATCCACCGGGTGCGCACGCTGCGCGGGCTCGGCGTGGTGCGGGAGCTGTGGACGCTGCGCGACGAGATCGCGCGGGAGTCCGACCTCGCGCCGGGCCGCGTGCTGCCCGACTCGGCGATCGTGCAGGCCGCCCTCGACCAGCCGCGCACGACCAAGGCCCTCACCGAGATCACGCCGTTCGTCGGCCGCAGCGCCCGCCGCCACCTCAACGACTGGCTCGCGGCGGTGAACCGGGCCCGCACGATGCCGGAGGCGGCCCTCCCGCAGCCCGTGGGGCCCGGGGACGGCCCTCCCCCGGCCAACCGGTGGGCCGACCGCGACCCCGCCGCCGCCAAGCGGCTCGTGGCGGCACGGGCCGTCGTCGCCGCGCTCGCCGACGAGCACCGCATGCCGACGGAGAACCTGCTCCAGCCCGACGCCGTACGCAGGCTGACCTGGGAGCCGCCCGCGCCGATCAGCGAGGAGACCGTGGCGGCGCGGCTGCGCTCACTGGGCGCGCGGGAGTGGCAGATCGGCCTTACCGTCCACCCGCTGGCCAAGGCGCTCGAACGGCTGGAGATCAAAGGAGAGGTGTGACATGCGGGGCTACGGCCCGGACGTGGAGTCCGCCTTCGGCTATCGCCTGCACCACGTCCAGCTCGCCATTCCGCCCGGGGCGGAGGACGAGTGCCGCGCCTTCTACGTGGGCGTGCTCGGGATGACCGAGATCGGCAAGCCTCCCGTGCTCGCCGCGCGCGGGGGGCTGTGGGTGCGGGCCGCCGCCCTGGAGATCCATCTCGGTGTGGAGGAGGACTTCCGCCCCGCCCGCAAGGCGCACCCGGGCATCCTGGTGACCGGCCTCGACGACCTCGCCGCGCGCCTGGCGGCCGCCGGCGTCGAGGTCGACTGGGATCCGCACTTCCCCGGCCACCGCCGCTTCTACGCCCACGACAACGTCGGCAACCGCCTGGAATTCCTCTCCCCGGAGACCTGACCGGCGCGGCTCCGGTGACGGGACGAATGGAGCAGGCAGAAGCTCCCGGAGGTACGCGACCGGCAGCGGCCGACGTACGTCCAGGAGCTTCCTCTCCCCGGCAGGGGCGTCCCGGCCCCGCGGCCACAGGGGCCGCTCGTGGTCAGCTCGCGTCGTCGTCGGTCACGACGAGCCGGGTGAAGCCGCCGCCGATCGTCGCGTTGACCGGCACAGAGGCGACCACCTGGTAGGACTGCGGCGCGGACGCCACCGCGGTGTCGCCGTTCACCGGCACCTGGAAGGACGCCTCCAGGGACCTGGCCGGGATGACGACCTCCTGCGCCGCCGAGGCGATCACCGGGGCGGCCCCGGTCGCGATCGCCTGGATCTGGACCGTCACCGGCGTGGCGCTCCTGTCCGACAGCCGCACGGTCATCGTGGCCGTGCCGGGCCCGTCGCCCTCGTCCACCGTGGCGCCCTCCACCGACACCTGCGGCAGCCTGCCGGTGCTGGCCTCGCCCGCGGCCATCGTGGTGAACGCGAGATCGGCGAGGTAGACCGCACCCTTCCGGCTCGCACCCGAGATCCTGATCTCGCTGATCTGCTGCGGCTTGACGCCGGTGAGCGCGCTCAGCGGGACGCGGACCGTGCGCAGCCAGGTCTTGGGCAGCGGCGAGGCCGTGCCGGGGAACGCCGTGAGCGCGTCGCTCACCTCGGACACCCTGACCGTCCGGGACGCGCCCCGCTTGTCGACGATCTCAACCGCGAGGTCCAGGTCGCCGGTCGCCGTCTCGTCCCTCGCCGCGCGGAAGGTGAGCGCGTCGTAGCGGGAGACGTTCTGGTCCGGCTTGTCCAGCGGCACCGTCACCATGCCCGTGGGGTCACTCCAGGAGAAGCGCAGCACCGGGGTCGAGGCGACGTTGTTCGCGTACGTCGCGGGCGTCCAGGACGGCGCCTGCGAGGTGGTCAGCGTGGAGGCGCAGGACGGCAGGCCGCTCTGCGGCGAGCGGTCCAGCATCCCGGCGCAGACGACCGCGGTGGCCGGGCCGGAGACCCGCGTGGACGGTGCGAGCGACGTGAAGGAGGCCACGTCGAGGCGCTTGCCCGCCGGCGCCTGGGCGACGGCGTGCACGACGGCCCGCCCGGCGGAGGCGGTGGTGCCGCCGCTGCCGTCGAACAGCGGCAGCAGGCCCTGCTCGCCGCCCTGGACCAGGCGGAAGAACCCCGCGATGTACGCGGTGCCGACGGCGTACTGCTCGGCGGCGGTCAGCCGCGAGGGCGCGCTGCCGCCGCAGATCGGGTCGTTGCGGTTCGACCAGTCGTCGGACGCGGGCGCGTGCGCCACGCCCGGGGTCCACTCGGTGTTGAAGAAGTTGTGGTCCGCGCCCATGACCATCAGCGAGGAGCGGAAGGCCGGGTCGCCGTCCACGGCGTACCGGGAGTCGTCGTAGAAGTGCTGGCCCTGCTGGTTGGAGACGTCCCCGTCGCAGTACGGCAGGATGACGGCCATCGGCGTGCCGGGCAGCGTCGCCCGCGCGAAGTCCGTCGGCGCGAGCGGCAGCACCGCCCTGATCCCGTACGGCCTGGCCCGGCCCGCGTTCATCAGCGCGGCCTTGACGACGCCCTCGCCCCCGCGCGAGTGGCCCATCAGACCGACGTCGGACATGTCGAGACGGCCCTTGAACATGCTCACCAGCTTCGCGTCGCCCACGCCCTTGTCGGCGTCGGCGAGCAGGTCGAGGTGCCGCATGACGACCTCGCCCCGGGCCAGCGCGCCCCGGTCCTCGCTGTAGGGGTTGTCGGCGGCGTTGACGCCGTTGGCGCTGACCGACACGACGACGTACCCCTGGCTGGCGAGCACGTCGGCCGGGCCGTCGTAGCCCTGGTAGCTGGCGATGGGCTGCTGCCCCGCCGGACAGGGCCACTGGGTGTTGGACGTCGTCCAGGCCGTCGGGTTGTAACAGGCCGAGTGGCGGCCGTGCAGGAAGACCACCAGCGGGCGCTTGCCGCGGGCGCCTTCCGGCAGGTAGACCTTCGCCCGGATCTCGGCCTGACGGCCGCCGAGCCCCTCCAGGGTGATGGCGGTGTCGCCGAGGTCGTACTCGTCGTGGGTCACGGCGTACGGACCGGGCGCGGCGGGATCGACGGGCGCGGGAGCCGGCTTGCCGTGGGTCCTGGCGGGCGGCTCGGCGGGCGTGGGCGCGGCCCTGCCGGCGGCCGCCGCGGTGGCCTCGGGCACCTCGCCGTTCCAGGCCACGTCGACGGACGACGCCGTGGCGACGGCGGGGTCGGGGGTGACGACGGTCAGCGTCATGCCGTCGGGCGACTCCTCGGCCGGGCCGAGCGACCGGCCGTCCGCCGCGAGTTCGGGGACGGCGTCTCGGACCGGCAGTGGCTTCTCGAGGTGGAGCGTGACCCGGTGGCCGCCGCCGACGGGTTCGACGGTCCAGGTGCCGTCCCCGCCGGTCGAGCCGGGCGGCGCGGCGTACGCGGGTCCCACGAGGAGGGGGGTGGACAGGGTCGCGGCCGTGACGGCCGCGGCGAGCGCCTTGGCCCAGGCGCGCACAGGAGAGCGCATTGGTTCCTTTTCGAGTGCAATGCCCCAAGAATTCCGCCGACAGGAGTTAGAGGAGGGATTCTTGAGGTTTGAGGGGTTGCACCCCGAATGAGATCGCTACCGGCGACATGTACTGGTTCAGACCGGTTTCCGGCCGGTTAACGATCACTCACAGGCGCGGCGGACCCGCCGATCCCGGGACTGGTTACCGACCAGTAGCATAGGGAGCCGGAAGCTACCGACAAGTAGGAGCGAACCCGTGCCTGCGTCCCGTGAAGTCGTCTTCGTCGACGGCGTTCGGACGCCTTTCGGCAAGTCGGGCCCGAAGGGCCTGTACGCCGAGACGCGTGCCGACGACCTGGTAGTCCGCGTCATCCGCGAGCTGATGCGGCGCAACCCCGGCCTCCCGCCGGAGCGGGTGGACGAGGTGGCCATCGCGGCCACCACCCAGATCGGCGACCAGGGCCTGACCATCGGCAGGTCCGCGGCGGTGCTCGCCGGACTGCCGAAGTCGGTCCCCGGTTACGGCATCGACCGCATGTGCGCCGGCGCGATGACGGCCGTCACCACGGTGGCGGGCGGCATCTCCTTCGGCGCGTACGACGTGGCCATCGCCGGCGGCGTCGAGCACATGGGCCGCCACCCCATGGGCGAGGGGGTGGACCCCAACCCCCGGTTCCTGTCCGAGCAGCTCGTGGACGGCTCGGCGCTGGTCATGGGCATGACCGCGGAGAACCTGCACGACCGCTACCCGTCCATCACCAAGGAGCGCGCCGACGCCTTCGCCGTCGCCTCCCAGGAGAAGGTCGCCAAGGCGTACGCCGACGGCAAGATCCAGCGCGACCTGGTGCCGGTGGCCGCGCGCAAGGCCGCCGAGGGCTGGGGCCTGGCCACCGTGGACGAGGCGCCGCGCCCCGGCACGACGCTGGAGGGCCTGCGCACGCTCAAGACGCCGTTCCGCGCGCACGGGCGGGTCACCGCGGGCAACGCCTCCGGCATCAACGACGGCGCGACCGGCTGCATCGTGGCCGCCGAGGACGTGGCCGGGGAGCTGGGCCTGACCCCGCGCATGCGGCTCGTGTCCTACGCCTTCGCCGGCGTGGACCCCGAGGTGATGGGCATCGGCCCGATCCCCTCCACCGAGCGCGCGCTGCGCCTGGCCGGGCTGTCCATCGGCGACATCGGCCTGTTCGAGATCAACGAGGCGTTCGCGGTCCAGGTGCTGGCCTTCCTCGAACACTTCGGCATCGCCGACGACGACCCGCGCGTCAACCCGTACGGCGGCGCGATCGCGTTCGGCCACCCGCTCGCGTCGTCGGGCGTGCGACTGATGATCCAGCTTTCGCGCGCGTTCGCCGAGCGTCCCGACGTCCGCTACGGGATCACCACGATGTGCGTCGGCATGGGCATGGGCGGCACGGTCATCTGGGAGAACCTCGCATGAGCACGATCGAGACCTGGAAGGCCCTCCTGGAGGGCAAGAACGCCGACGAGGTCGTCACCAAGGCGCTCGTGCGCGACGTCGAGCTTCCGTACGGCGCGGGCACGATGGCCCTGATCACGCTCGACAACGGGCTCGACCACACCAAGCCCAGCACCTTCGGCCCGCACGGCCTGCTCGCGCTGAACGACGCGCTCGACGCGATCGCCGCGCGCTCCGACCTCGCGGCCGTCGGCGTCGTCGGCAAGCCGTTCATCTTCGCCGTCGGGGCCGACCTCAAGGGCGCGGCCGCGGTGTCCTCCCGCGAGGAGGCGCTGGCCATCGGACAGCTCGGGCACCACGTGTTCCGCCGCCTCGGCGAGCTGGACGTGCCGTCGTTCGCCTTCGTCAACGGCGCGGCGATGGGCGGCGGGCTGGAGATCGCCCTGCACTGCACCTACCGCACCGTGTCGTCCGGCGTCCCGGCCATCGCGCTGCCGGAGTGCTTCCTCGGCCTGGTGCCCGGATGGGGCGGCACCCAGCTCCTTCCCCGCCTGATCGGCCCGGAGAAGGCGCTCAAGCTGATCATCGAGAACCCGCTGTCGCAGAACCGCATGATCAAGGGCCGCGACGCGTACGCCCTCGGGATCGCCGACGCGATGTTCGAGCCGGCCGACTTCGTCGAGGAGTCGCTGCGCTGGGCGGCCCAGGTGCTGCGCGGCGAGGTGACCGTCGAGCGGGCCGACCACACCGCCGCGGACTGGGCGCCGGTGATCGACCAGGCCAGGACCCTCGTCGATCTCAAGCTGCGCGGGGCCTCCCCCGCGCCCTACCGGGCGCTCGATCTCATGACCCTGGCCCGTACGGCGTCGCGCGACGAGGGCTTCGCCGCGGAGGACGAGGCGCTGGCCGACCTGCTCATGAGCGACGAGCTGCGGGCCGGGCTGTACGCCTTCGACCTGGTGCAGCGCCGGGCCAAGCGACCGGCAGGCGCGCCGGACAGGTCGCTCGCCCGCCCGGTCACCAAGGTCGGCGTCGTGGGCGCCGGGCTGATGGCCTCGCAGCTCGCGCTGCTGTTCGCCCGCCGCCTGGAGGTGCCGGTCGTGCTGACCGACCTCGACCAGGCCCGGCTCGACAAGGGCGTCGGCTACGTGCACGCCGAGGTCGACAAGCTGCTCGGCAAGGGCCGGATCTCCGCCGACCAGGCCAACCGGCTGAAGGGCCTGGTGACGGGGTCGCTGACCAAGGACGCCTTCGCCGACGCCGACTTCGTGATCGAGGCGGTGTTCGAGGACCTCGGCGTGAAGCAGAAGGTCTTCGCCGAGGTGGAGGAGGTCGTCTCCGAGACCTGCGTGCTCGCCACCAACACCTCCTCGCTGTCGGTCACCGACATGGCCGCCGGCCTGCGGCACCCGGAGCGGGTGGTGGGCTTCCACTTCTTCAACCCGGTCGCCGTGCTGCCGCTGCTGGAGATCGTCCGGGGCGCCGCCACCGACGACGCGACGCTGGCCACGGCGTTCGCGGCCGGCAAGACGCTGAAGAAGTCGTGCGTGCTGGTCAAGGACGCGCCCGCGTTCGTCGTCAACCGGCTGCTGACGAGGTTCATGGGCGAGGTCACCGCGGCGGCCGACGAGGGCACCCCGCTGGAGGTCGCCGACCACGCGCTCGACTCGCTCGGCCTGCCGATGACGCCGTTCGCGCTGCTCCAGCTCGTCGGCCCGGCCGTCGCGCTGCACGTCGCCGAGACCATGCGCGCGGCGTTCCCCGACCGCTTCGGCGTCTCGGAGAACCTCGCCAAGCTGGTCGCCGCGGGCAAGCCGGGCCTCTACGGCCCGGACTTCCAGATCGACCCGGAGGTGCGGGCGCTGTTCGAGGGCGGCTCCTCCCCCTCGACGGCCGACGATGTGCGACTGCGCGCGCTGCGGGCCCTCGCCCAGGAGATCAGACTCATGCTCGACGAGGGCGTGGTCGCGGCCCCGCAGGACATCGACCTGTGCATGATCCTCGGCGCGGGCTGGCCGTTCCATACCGGCGGCATCACGCCGTACCTCGACAGGACGGGCATCTCCGAGGAGGTCACCGGCTCCCGCTTCCTGGAGCCCGGCGTCGCCTCCGTACCGGCCTGACACGCATGGCCCGCCCGGCCCGAGCCGACACGGCCCGCGCCGGGCGGCCCGCCTGAACCTTCCGCCACGGACCCGCGAACCACGAGACCGCGGACCCACCAGGCCCTCCATCCGCAGGGCCGCGCGGAACACCGGGGCCCCGCACCACAGGGCCCCGCCCCGAGCCGCCGCGCCGCTCCCGGCGCGGCGGCTCGCCGCTACAGTGCGACGGCACGTCAGCTCCTCACTGCTATCTACCTGATGTTGGCCGAGGAACCGCCCTGGTTTCTGGCGATGGAGTACACCGGCGATCGGGCTTTCGGGGCGCTTGAGCGGCTCTCCTCCGGCGGCGAGGCCATATGCCTGATAGGCAGCCGGATGCTTTATCGGGGCAGGTTGTACTACGCCCACGGCGGGCGCAGGCAGTGCGTGTTCGACTACGGCGGCGACATCTGGGGCGACACGGCCCCGATTGAGAAGCACCTCGACGGTCTGTTCAATTTGCACGAAAGATATGCCGACGTCGAGAGAGGTCTCGTGCCGGGGAGCAGACGATGGACGATTGGCGCATCCATGCCTTCGTCCTGATGGAGCGGATCACCGGGATCCGCCTGTCGTTCGAACTGCTACGGGAGAACGCGCTCTACCGCTTCGGGGGGTGGGGTGACCCACCCCTGGAGCCAGAAGCACCGGGCCGGAACACCGGGCCCCGAGGCTGAGCCGCCGCGCCACCCCGACGCGGCGGCTCGCCGTGCTTCCGCACGCGGTCAGGCCGCGTGTCGGTAGGCGGAATAGGTGAGGTAGCCGTCATCGCCGCCCTGATACCAGGTGGACTGGTCGTGCGGCGCGATGGGAAGCCCCTGGCGCAGCCGCTCCACGAGGTCGGGATTGGCGATGAAGGCGCGGCCGAAGCTGATCAGATCGGCGCCGAGCCCCAGCCAGTGATCGGCCGCCGCCTTGTCCGTCTGCCGTGGGCCCATCGGGAAGACCGGGTTGACGATGAGCGTGCCGGGCCAGGCCTTGCGCAGCTCGACGAGCACGTCCTCGTCGGTGGTGGCCTCGAGGTGGACGTACGCCAGGTTCAGGGGGGCCAGTTCGGCGAGCAGCGCGCCGTACAGGCCGGGGACGTCGGTCTCCTCCGCGCCCCAGATGCCCGCGCCGGGCGAGAGCCGGATGCCCGTCCGGTCGCCACCCACCGCCTCGACGGTCGCCGACACCGCCTCCACGGCGAAGCGGATCCGGTTGGCGATCGACCCGCCGTACGCGTCGGTGCGCAGGTTGGCGGTGCTCGACAGGAACTGGGCGATGAGATAGCCGTTCGCGCCGTGCAGTTCCACGCCGTCGAAGCCGGCGTCGACGGCCCGGAGCGCCGCTTGCGCGTAGGACAGGGCGTGCTCGGGCACCTCGGCGGTCTCCAGCGCCCTCGGCACGGGCGCCGGCTTGGGTCCCGACGGGGTGAACACCTCCCCGGGAGCGGCGACGGCCGAGGGGCCGACCGGCCGCATCCCCGTGGTGTCGGGGTGGGAGACGCGGCCCCCGTGCATGATCTGGGCGAAGATGCGGCCGCCGTTGGTGTGGACCGCGTCGGTGACCGGCCGCCACGACGCGACCTGCTCGTCGGTGTACAACCCCGGAGTGCCCGGGTTGGACTGCCCGACGAGGCTCGGCTGCGCCCCTTCGGTCACGATGAGCCCGGCCGTGGCGCGCTGGGCGTAGTAGGTCGCCATCGACGGTGTCGCCAGGCCGCCCGCGGCCGCGCGGACCCGGGTCATCGGGGCCATCACCACACGGTTGGGCAGGGTCAGCGCGCCGAGCTGGTAGCGGTCGAACAGGGTCGTCATTCCTGAGTGCCTTTCAGGGGTTCCTGTGGAAGGATGCGTCCGCCGGCTGGACACGCGACTACGCTAAGACCTGACACTGACGTCAGATGCAAGCATTAGGGCCAAGATTTTCCGACAGGAGGCGCGATGCGTATCGGGGAGTTGGCGTCGCAGGCGGGGGTGAGCGTCCGTTCGCTGCGCTACTACGAGGAGCAGGGCCTGCTCACCAGCACGCGCAGCCCCAGCGGCCAGCGCCGCTACACCGACGACGAGGTCGAGCGGGTGCGGTTCATCCAGCGCCTGTACACCGCCGGGCTCTCCAGCCGGACGATCGCCGAGGTGTTGCCGTGTGTCGACTCGCCGAGCGAGCAGAACTCCGACGAGGCGTTCGAGCGGCTGATCCAGGAGCGAGACCGGATCAGCCGGCACATCGATGAGCTCGCCCAGGCCCGCGACGCCCTCGACCTGCTCATCGACGCCAACCGCGCGCACCGCGCCCAGCTGACGCCTCGCTGAATCGGCCGGTTCGCCCCCGGGCGCCGCACAGCCCCGAGCCGCCGCGCCGAATCGGCGCGGCGGCTCGGGGTACAGCGCGTCACTCGCGAGGGTCAGCAGCAGCCGAGGCGCGGGTCACGGCTCGCGACGATCCCCTCACCGTGGTGGTGCGAAACGACGATTCCGGTCCCCGCGACCAGTCCCCCGCCGATCAATGCGGCGATCAGAAGGTGCTTCATGCGCTTTCTCATTTCTCTCCCCGTTTTGAACGACCTTCGGGGATATCGACGCCATACCGGACGGGGAAGTTCGGACTCATTGAAGATTTGATGGAAACGCCGGCGACGACAGCGGACCCGAAACGGTCAGCCCGGGCCGTGGATCTCGGCCTGCTCCCGGAGTGCACGTTCTTCGTCGTGCCGGTCGCCGCTCTCCCTGGCGATCCGCAGCGCCTCCGTGACGTGCCTCGACGCCTCGTCGAGATCGCCGAGCATCCGGGATGACCGGGCCAGCGCGACCAGGGCCTCCGAGCACTCCTGCGGCCCCTGGGCGCAGGCGTCGAAGCTGGCCAGCGAGTCCCGCAGATACGCGCGGGCGGTGGCGGCGTCCCCGGCCGCGAGGTAGGCCTCGCCGAGACGCCGGAGCGTCATCCCCTCGTGCATCGCGTCGCCCGCCTCCCGGGCGCGCTTCAGCGCCTGCCGCAGCGTC
This sequence comes from Microbispora sp. KK1-11, assembly GCF_006874435.1. Classification (NCBI taxonomy): domain Bacteria; kingdom Bacillati; phylum Actinomycetota; class Actinomycetes; order Streptosporangiales; family Streptosporangiaceae; genus Microbispora; species Microbispora sp. KK1-11. The sequence continues at coordinate 113,624 of NZ_VIRJ01000028.1, forward strand.
GCGACGGCCTCCTCATGAGATCCGAGCAGCAGATGCGCGTCGCCGACCATCATCAGCGCGTACCGCTCGCCCACGGGCGATTCGACCTGGCGGCTGATCACGAGCTGCCGCTCGGCGTATCGCAGCGCCTCCTCCGGGCGCTCCATGAGGAGACAGGCGCTGGCGAGGTTGCCGAGCGCGCGCAGTTCTCCGAGAGAGTCACCGAGCTCCCGGCACAGGTCCAGCAGCTCATGGAGACACGTGAGTTCTTCCTCGTCGTGGTTGAGCAGGCGGTGCGCCATCGCCACCATGGCCAGCGCCTGTGCCTCGCTCTCGCGGTCCGCGAGCCGGCGCGCGGTCTCCAGCGACCTCGTGCCGAGCCAGAGCATCTCGTGACGGTACCCCTGCGCTGCGAGATGCCAGTGCAGGTTGAGGGCGAGGGCGATCGCGAGGCGAGCGGTCGCCGCACCGGCGTCCCACGCCTGGCCGAGGATCGTCAGCAGACTGGGCCGCTCCCGTTCCAGCCAGCGGGTCGCCGATTCCCGGTCGAGCAGCGCCCTGGGCGTCTGCGGCACCTCCGGCACGCCGGCGTGCAGGCGATGCGGGTCGATCATCCGTACGGCCGCGCCCGTGGTGGCGAGGAAGAAGCCGAGCACGCTGCGGAGCGCGGCCTCCCGCCGCTCCGGCGGTTCGGTGTCCAGCCCACGCTCCTGCGCGTACAACCTGATCAGGTCGTGCAACGTGTAACGACCGGGAGTAGGGCTCTCTACCAGCCGCGCGTCGAAGAGCCTCTCGATGACTCGCTCGGCCGTCCGCGGCGGCACGTCCAGCAGCGCGGCGACCGCCTCCAGGCTCAGGTCCGGTACGCGCAGCAGGCCGATCAGGCGGAACGCCTGGGCGGCCTCGCGGTCGAGTGCCTGCCCGCTGTCGGCCAGGGCCGTGTAACTGACCGCGATGCTGCTGCGCACGCCGACGTCCCCGGTGCGCAGCTCGTCCAGACGGCCGCTCTCGTCCTCCAGGCGTTCGATGAGCATGTCGGCCGACCAGCCGGAGCGGCTCGCGAGCCGGGCGCCGGCGACGTGCAGAGCGAGGGGGAACCCGTCACAGAGGTCGGCGAGCCGTTCGACGGCCTTCTGGGAGAAACCGACGCCGCCGGACCGGAACCTCCGCGCCAGCATGGCGACGGCCTCGTCCCGCGGCATGGGGCCGAGATCGACGTGCGAGGCGGGAGCGGCCGGCGCCAGGTTCTCGCGGGAGGTCAGCAGGACGGTCGAACCAGAGGTCATCGGCAGAAGGGGGCCGACCTGCGCGATCGAGGAGGCGTCGTCGAGGAGGAGCAGCACCCGCCTGCCATGGAGGATCGTACGCAGGGCCGAGGCGGCCTCGTCCACGTCAGCGGGGACCTCCGATCCCGGCGTGCCGAACGTCCGCAGGAGCCGGCCGATCAGCTCACCCGTGTCCAGTCGTCGCACCCCGGGCATCGCACCGCGCAGGTTGACGTACACCTGGCCGTCGGGGAAACGGGCCGCGGCCCGGTGCGCCGCGTGGAGCGCCAGGGCGGACTTGCCCGCACCCGGCGGGCCGCAGATCGCCACCACCGGCGTCGGCGGCGACCCGTCAGGCGGGTTCAGCCAGGTCTCCAGGCGGCTCAGCTCCCGCTCCCTGCCGACGAAATGCGGCGCGTCGGAGGGAAGCTGCCTCGGCACCGCCGGGGGTGTCGCCGGTTCCTCGCCGGTCGTGTCCCGGGCGGCGCGGGCGGTGTCGAGGAAGAGGCCGGCGTCATCGGCGAGGATCCGCTGGTGGAGCCGCTGAAGGGGTTGCCCCGGCTCCACGCCGAGTTCCTCGACCAGGCGGGTTCTCAGCTCGTGGAAGGCCGCGAGCGCGTCCGCCCGCCGGCCGTCACGCACGAGGGCCAGCATCAGCTGGCCCCACGGACGTTCACGCAAAGGATGGTCGCGTACACACTGCCGGAGCGGGCCTATCGCCTCCGCGTGCAGGCCGAGATCGAGCCGCGCGTCGGCCCAGTCTTCGAAGACCCCCAGCCGCTCCTCCCGCAGCCCCGTGGCGATCTCCTCCAGGAGGAGGGTGAGCGGCACGTCCTGGAAGGGGTCGTCACGCCACAGCAGAAGGGCCTGCCGGAGCGTGGCCTCCCCCTGCCGTACGTCAGCCGCCTTCAGCGCGCCGCGACCCTGCCGGACGAGGTCCCTGAACGTGAGAAGGTCGAGCTCGCCAGGCCGTACGGCGAGGCGGTAGCCCTCCCCCACCGTCTCGATGGGCGCGGCCCCCGGGTCCTCCGGCGACAGCAGCCGGCGCAGCGCCGAGATGTACGTCTTGACGTTGCCCCGGGCCGACCGGGGCGCGGTGCCGTCCCAGAGGTGCTCCACGAGATGGTCGGCCGGGACGACCCTGTTGGCGCTCACGAGCAGGGCGACGAGGACCTGCCGATGCTTGGGGCGGACGAGCGGGACCTCCCGGCCGTCCGCGTCACGGACGCGAACCGAGCCGAGGAGCCGGTATTCCACGCCGCCTCCACCCTGAGTCGCAGGTGCCTAGATCCTAGGCACCCGCCTGACTCAGAGCAAGATCAGAGTGTTGATCCCGTCCGGCCGCTGCGCGGGTATGCAATCACCTCGTTACTTGCGCCTGCCGCTTGTGGATGCTTTGACGGGCCGCTACATGACGAAGATGTCCTACGGGATGGCCTGCGGGTCGTCGGGGCGCGGCCGGCTGATCCCCGTCGACGGGTGCTTAAGTGCCGACGGCCAGAGCTCGCGGGCTCAGGCCACCTGCCGAACCGAGCCAGGCCCGAACCACGCCGGCCTCCTCGGACGGCAGACTTGCCGCGATCTCTTCCAGGCTCGAACTCGTGGTCATACGGCATCTCCTCTGTTGCTCAGCGCCTGGCGCCAGGATGAACGAACCCAGTCGACGAAGACGGCCAGTTCGCTGTGCCCCTGCGTGGACGCCGGGTCGTTCCGGCCCGCCTCGTACGCGCGGCGTGTCTGCGCGGACCACTCGTCCCTGAGCAGGACGAGCCGGTCCAGCAGTGGTGGTTCCAGCGGACGCGGAGCGCGGTGCCAGACGGCGTAGCCGTCCCACGCCCCCACGCCCAGCGGCGGTGCCCCGGCCACGCCAAGCAGGGCCTGGTGGGTCGGGCTCGCCGCGCGGGCGACCGGCGACCTGGCCGGCACGCAGATGACGGTCAGGTCGGTCGAGGCGCTCGCGCCGTCCCGGTACTCACGGAGGTAGTGTTCGAGCAGCCTGCGGCGCTCCCCGGGGGTCAGCGGGGTCCTGACCTCGCGCAATCCCGCCGCCCACGGCTCCTTCTGCACCGCGGGCGGCAGGGTGAGCTCGGCCTCGTGCAGCGCCGAGACGAACACCGGCCCGGTCACCCGCGTGCGTCCGTGGCGGAAGGCGAGCGCGAAGTGCAACGGCGCCATCGCGACGGAACCCTGCATGCTCAGCGGATGGCTGACCACGCGAAGATGCAGGCCCTCGATACCCTTCTCGGCTGCGAGCCGCCGCACGCGTTCGGTCACCGCCGAGGTCATCAGGCGTCGGTTGACGTTCGGCGGTAGCGGCGGGGGCCGCTCGGCCACACGGGCTGGGGTGTAGGCACCGGGGGCGCGTTCTCTACCAAGCGCCTCGACCGCGCCGGCATCCTCCAGGGAGATCTCCGTGACCAGGACGTCGGTCACGAGATCCCAGCCGGGTAGGGGAAGGAATCGAAGGCGACATCCATCTCCTCTGGGCTCAGGCCCTGCCACCGTCTGATGAGCTGGCCTCGAACCTGAGGCCTCAGCGGCGGGTTGACCGTCTCGGGAAGCGGTTTGGCCACGGACTGGGTCGCCCAGCCGAGGCCGATCAGCGGGTCGATTCGGGTCCACGCCTCGACGTCGGTTCCGAGGAGCATCATGGCTCTGGCGATGGCGTGCCACAGATGCCAGTTCACCGCGGGTTCGCCGTTCGGGCCGGTGTTCATCATGTGTACCTTGCCGCCCTCCGGCATGCGCGGGTCGTAGAGGCTGCCCTCGCCGAGATAGTAGAAGGGCAGCGCGAGGTGACCGCTCTGGTAGTACCGGTGCAGGACCTCCAGTTGCATCCCGGACAGCAGGGCGAACGCGTCCCGGGCAGGGGCGACCCGTTCAACGAACTTGTCGGGATATGTTCCGATTTGCCGGCTTCCTCGGTACAGGTAGAGAACGCCCTCGATCGCCCCTCCGGCGACGGCGCCGATCGCCTGGTAGGCGGCCGTCACCTCGGAGGAGGGCTGCAAGTAGAAGGTTTGCTCGTAGACGTACCACAGCTCGTTGGCGCGTCGGTCACCGTGCATGCCGGGCACCGGCGGTAGGTGGTGGCGGAGCCACTCGGAGTCATCGTCCGCTTGGGCGGGCGGAGCGAACACGGCGCTCAGTCCGGTGGCGGCGGCCGCGGCCAGTGTTCCGCGCAGCATCTGCCGGCGGTCGATATGGGTCACAGGTGTTTCACCTTCCTGGTCAGAGCGAGCAGCAGGTGCTCGGGAGAGTTGAAACCGGCCTCCTCGGCCCAGGTCGCGATGTCGGTGTCGACCATCAGCCCCTGCTCACGCACCAGATCCGCCGGGTCCACGTCGGCCAGTTCCTCGATGAGCGGTTCGCCGTCGGCCGTCTCCGCCGCGGCGTGCGCCCAGGTCTCGTACTCGTCGTCCCAGCGCAATTTGTCGAGAACGAGCCGGGTGCTCCGTTCGACGTGCCGGGCGTTGAGCAGCCAGCGCCACAGCAGACGGCGGCGGGCCGCGTCGGCGGCGAGCAGGTGGAACTCGCCCTCGCTGAGGTGGTTGCGTCGCAGCCAGGACTCGAAGGAGGCATCGTCGGTGTGTCCGTGCCTGACACGCCAGCGCCCGATCTCCTGCTCGATCTGGGTCTCGGTGGGTTTCACGTGGAGCAGTTCGGACAGGACCAGCACCAGTCCGCGGTCGAGGGCCGCCGCGTTCGAAGCGGCGGCATCCGGATGCCACAGCTGCGCGGCGTCGGCGATGTCGGCAAGCGGGATCTCCCGATTCGCCCCCCGCACCCGCCGTTCGCGGTCGTCGAGGGTGTCCAGACCGGCGGTCCGAAAGGTCTCCTCGTCATGGCGTCGAGGGGGCGGCGGATCGGCTGCGAACTCCTTCAAAGTGGTCAGCAGCAGCCGCGCGTCGGCCGCTTTGACGTCGACCGCCGAATCCCGCCAGAACGCGTCCAGCACGTGGACGCCAGCCACGTCCATCGCCCGCAACCGGTCGACGACGGCTCTCCGGCAGCGGTCGGGGTAGTAGAGCCGCTTGGCCTCCCGCTCCGCCAGGCCACACAGGTCTCGCGGCAGCCCGGCCTCCCGCGCCGCGGCGAGTGTGGCGCGGATGTTGACCATCGGCTCCGAGAGCGGCACGTAGCAGCCATCGTCCCGGCTGTAGCGCAGCGCCACCTCGTCGTCATCGGTCAGCCGACCGGAGGCGTACTGCTCGAAGACCGCGCCGACGCCGATCATCCCGTACCGTTCGAGTTCGGCCGCACGCAGTGCGCCCATGCTGGCAGCGCCGAAGACGTGCACACCCCGCTCCAGCGCGAGCAGGATCTCCTTGTGCCACACGGAGCGCGACTGGTGGAACTCCCCGTCGACCAGTCCGATGGCCGCCGGCGGGTCGTCCAGCAGGGAGACCAGGTCGGCTTGGCGCGCCGGCGGCAGGTAGGTGGCGTCGGGCAGGAGGCGGCGCGCCTCGTCGAGGGGCAGGCTGGGACCGAGGAAGACCGCGAGGGTCATGCCGCCCTCCTGGCTCTGCGCCCCGGCGCGTAGTTCTCCATGCGGTAGCCCTCCAGGCCGGGTACGACCACCTTGACGACGGACACGGGGAAGCGTGGCGTGCTCAGGTCGACGACCACCACGCGTTCCAGACCGGCCGTGCGCAGCGCGGCGAGCAGCGTCCTGATGTCCTCCTCGAACGTCGCGGCGGCTCGAGAGACCGGGTTAGGCGTCACGGTGCGCAGGTCGTCTGCTCCGTCCCGCCACTCCCGCCAGCGGTCCATACTGACGCGCCTGGCCAGATCGCGGTGGCGGTAGATGTCGTCGCGCGAGCCGGCGATGATGACCGTCCTGGCCTGCGCCGCCTCGGTGATGGCCCGGGTGAGGGCGATCTCGGGGTCGAGGTGCGCGCCGTATCCCGTGAACGTGCCGGAGATCAGGCCGCTTTCGTCGACGACGTGCGCCATGTAGACGGGCACGCCGGTGTCGAGGGTGCAGTCGAATACGATCACCCTGGCCTTGGCCGTCGCCAACCGGTCGACCAGCGACACCACGGAGGGGAAGGCGACGGCGTCGAGGTCGACCAACGGCGGCGGAGTCCCGTTGCGCCAGCGTTCGGTGTGGCAGGTGACCGCGTCGCGCTCGATTACTTCGAGAAGCCCGGCCAGCAACGCCTCGGCCGGGGTGTTTCCCGAGGCCAGGCCGTTGGAGGTCACCTGGAAGGAGAACAGGTCGAAGACGCGTACGTGTCGATTGCCCATGTGGATCATGGAGACGGGCAGCGCCATCTCGGTCTCGCCGACGAGGTCCCAGCCCCAGGTCCACAGGTAGGGCCAGTCGTGCGGGAACGGCGCCGACCTGGCCAGCGGCAGGTCAGCCGCGTCCGGTACGAGGTGCTCCTCTCGCATCTCTGTGTAGGAGCGCCTGACTGTGCGCGGCGACCACTCCACCTCGGCGTGGTGCAGTTCGATCGACTCCATCGCACCGGAGACCAGTGCGGCTGTCGTCGTGAGTCCTTTGCCCGAGCTCACACTGAGCACCCGGCCGTTGGGACGCACCGCGAGTGTGACTGGGATGCCGAGGCTGTCCAGCCCGGTGATGTCGGCCAACCTGGTGATTCCCGCGCGCGGCAGGTACGGCGTGATACGGGCGAGCGTTTCTTCCGGCGGCACGGCCCGCTGGGTGCCGTCCGAGAACCCCTTCGGGGTCGCCCCTGCCAGCAGCGACGTGAGAGGCGTCATGGACGCCGCTCCGGCGGCAGGACGGCCGAACCGAGCATGCGCTCCCCCCAGATGGGCGGTCGGCCGGTGGACAGGGTTAGCAGCGCAAGGGCGACCCCGAGGTCGCCTTCGAGGAAGGAGTGGTCACGGTGGAAGCCACCGCGCACCAGATAGTGCAGCGGGCCGTCTGCCCGTTGCTGGTGGATGTATCCCGACCAGTGGTGGATGAAATCAGCGGTCTCGGGCAGGTTCCACTCCGCGCCGGCCATGCAGCCGAACCACACCAGCCCCGCCGCGCCGTGGCACAGGCAGGCGTCCAGGACCCTGGCCCGCTCCGGCGGCCGGGTGATCGCCGCCCGCGCCACCACACGCGCCTCGGCCGCAATCTCGGCGGATCCGGTGGCGCGGGCGGCGACGGCCATCGCCATCGCGACCCCCGGGTCGCCGTAGCACCAGGCGCTGCGCGAGGGCTCGTAGCGGCTCTCGACCGAGTGGGGGTAGACGGTGCCCTCCAGCGGCCGGCGCTGGTGCATCAGCCAGCCGAGCGTGGAGCTCAGCAGTTCCGCGCCGCGCTGCGCGGACGGCAGACCGCTCATCGCCACCGAGGCCAGGAAGGACACCAGCCCGGCGCTGCCGTGCGCCACGCCCAGGTCGCGGTGACCGACGACCTCGGGGCGGGTGCGCATCCTGGCCTCATAGGGAGCGAGCCTGACGAACAGGCCGTGCTCGTCACGCTCCGCCCGGTTCTCGACGACCGTGATGATCTGCGCGGTCATCTTCTCCCGTACGGCGGGCTCGGGGTGTGACAGCGCGTAGACGCCGAGCCCGAGCAGGCCACTGGGGAGGTCGACGTCGTGTTCGTCGGGGAAGCCGGTGATCCAGTCCAAGATCATTCCATCGAACCTGTCGAGGCCCTTGAGCTGCACGCCGGTGTATCTGGACAGCTGGAAGGCGGTCCACCCCACCTGGGCGACCCCGCCGAACAACCACGGCTCCACCCCGCGGAAGCCACTCAGCAGGTCGAGCGCCTCAAAGAAGTGGTCACGCGCCGAGAAATCCTCTCCGATGGCCCGCTCGAATTCGATCGCGGCCAGCGAGAGGTCGAGCAGCAGCACGATGTTGGGTGTTTCCCGGATTCCCGCCAAGGCGTCCGAGTAAATCAATCGCGCCAATTCCAGGTCGCGCACAATATTCCCCTCCCAGACAATGCACGAGGGCCGATCGCAACACTCGTCATTGATGGCGAGGGAGGCTTTGATGTCAATAGCCCAGCACTAAATGCCTGGTGAGAGACGCTGCGCTGTCCCGCGGGCGGGACACGGCGGGAGTGGATCCGCAAAGTCGCGACAGATTCCGGCTATTGCCCAGGATCATTGCGTAACTTACAGTTCTCGACTGTGCGGCCAAACCGGCCGTCCAGATCCAGTGACAGAGGAGGTGAAATTAAGATGAGCAAGGCGGAAATGTCGACCGACGTTCTCGACCTGTCCGTGGACATGGAGGTTTTCTCCACTCCGAACGGTGGCGAGCAGGGCGTTCTCACGTCCGTCCAGGAGCCGGTGGCGGGTGCGTGGACCACCTCCACCACCTGCTGGACCTGCCCTTGGACGTGTGACTACTGCAACACCTCGGAATGTACCTGCTAGTCAGGTCGCACCAGGCGGGCGGTGTCGCGGCCGTAACGCGACACCGCCCGCACTTTAGGAGGCCCCATGGCACTGAAGGTCCCCGGAGCCAGGCGATCGGCTCCAGCCAACATTATCGACGCTCTGCGGCTCAGCCGCGAGGCCAGTCCCGGCCTGTTCTGGCTGGTGGTCGTAGCGCTACCGGCGGCCGAGGGGCTGATCTCACTCGCGTTGCTGGCCGTCTTCCGCGGTGGCGCCGATGCCTTCCTGCGTAATCAGTCAGCGCCCGGGGAGACGGTGGACCGGATAATCCCGTGGCTGGCCGTCGCCATCGCTCTCACGCTGCTCGTGGTTCTCATGGGGAACAGCCGGCACACCGTCCAGGAGCTGCTCCTGGACCGCGTCCGTCAGTTCAGCGCCCGCCGCATGCACCGGGCGGTCGCCATGCTGGAACTCGCCGACTTCGACGACTCTCAGGTACACGACCGCATCAGCAGGGCGGAGGCCACGGCCGACTTCAAACCGCGCCAGGTGGTGCGCGGCATCACCGCGCTGATCGCGAGCGGCTTCCAGATCGTGGTGTTCACCGCGATGCTCGTCTTCCTGCAACCCCTGCTCCTGCCGATGCTGGCGCTGGCGGCCGCCCCCGTGCTGCTCATCTCGTCCAAGCTGGCCGGCGAGCAGTTCGGCTTCTTCCACTCGGTGACTCCGCTGGAACGGCGGCGCCGCTACGTCGGCTGGCTGATGACCTCCCGCCAGCCGGCCGCCGAAGTGCGCGCGTTCGGCCTCATGCCCCACTTCGCCAAGCGCTACGACGCGCTGACCGACGAGCGCTACACCGAACTGCGCCGCATGGTGCATGGCCAATGGCGCAAGCTGCTCGCCGGCCAGGTCTCCTTCGGCCTGGTGCTGACCGCGGCCGTCGCCCTGCTCGGCTGGTTCTTCGCCAGCGGCCGCATGGACGTGCCGACGCTTCTGACCACGGTCGTGGCGCTGAGCCGGCTGGTCACCGCCGTCGGCGGGCTGGGCGGCCCGATCGCCGAGCTGTCGGAGGCCGGGCTCTTCCTCGGAGACCAGGCCGCCTTCTACGAGCAGCTCAAGCGGGCCGACGAGCTGGAGCGCGGGCAGGCGCTACCTGAGCGCCTGCGCGAACTGCACGTGCGTGACCTGAGCTTCCGATACCCGGGCGCGGAGCGCGAGGCGCTCAGCGGTGTGAACATGACGATCGGAGCCGGTCAGCTTGTCGCGTTCGTCGGTCCCAACGGCTCGGGCAAGACCACGCTGGCCAAGATCCTCGCCTTCCTCTACCGGCCGGGCGCAGGGACGGTGACCTGGAACGGGCAGGACATCGCCGACCTGGACCGCCGGGCGTTGCGCGACCACGTGACCGCGGTCTTCCAAGACCACATGACCTACCACTTCACGGTCGAGGAGAACGTCTCCCTCGGCGACGTCGCGCGCGCCGACGATCATGCGGCTGTCGCAGAGGCGATCGACGCGGCGGGGGCGGCGGACATGGTGGCCAGACTCCCCGCCGGCGCCGCCACCGAGTTGGGCCCCGAGTTCGGTGACGGCACGTCACTGTCGGGCGGGGAGAGCCAGCGCCTAGCGCTGGCCAGGGCGATCTTCAGAGGCCGCGAGCTGGTCATCCTCGACGAGCCGACCTCGGCGCTCGATCCGGTGGCCGACCACGCTCTCCTGCGTGACCTGCGCGAGCTGCTACACGGAAGGACCGCCATCGTGATCTCTCACCGTTTTTCCAACGTACGGCACGCAGACCAGATCTACGTCTTGGACGGAGGCAGAATTGTGGAGCAAGGATCCCATGAGAGCCTGATGCTCGCCCGCGGCCTCTACGCCGAGATGTACTCGCTGCAGGCCAACGCGTTCGCGGAGGAGCCGGCGTGACGGCGCCGCTCGGCCTCCTCGAGTACCTGGATCTGGCGGGCGCCGCCGACGCCAGGGCGCTCCAGAGCGTGGCCTTCGAGGCGGCCCTGCTGGCCGACGACCTCGGCTACCGCCGCCTCTGGGTGCCCGAGCACCACGGCGTTGGCTCGCCCAGCCGCAGCCCGCTGCACACGGTCGCCGTGCTCGGCAGCCACACCAGCGGCATCCGCGTGGGCACGGCGGTCACGCTGTTGCGTCTACGCGACCTCTACCTCACCGCCGAGGATCTGTTCACCGTCGCGGGCTTCTGCGGCGGCCGGCTGGACGTCGGCCTGGGCAGGGGCACAGTGGGGCCCAACTCCAACCTGCTGCGCCACCTGCTCAAGGACGACGACGCGCTGGACAGGGACGTGCGTGAACTGGTGCGCATCCTGCGTGAAGGCTGCGAGCTGGTCGAACCGCTCGGCTCGCCGTACGAGATGTGGCTACACGGCACGAGCGGGCGGTCGGCTGCGATGGCTGCCGAGCTGGGCGCCTCCTACTGCCACGCGCTGTTCCTCAAGCCCGATCTCGACGTGTGTCTGCGCGCCATGGACGTCTACCGCGCCGGATCCTCGCCCGGCACGACGGCCGTGGCGCTGGCCGTGGCCGCCAACACCGATCCGGCCAGGGCTCTTGCGGATGCGCGCCGGCAGCCGTTCGCAGTCACCGCCGGATCATCGGAGGACTGCGCGGCCGCCGTGCTGAACGCCCTTCGCATGTCCGGCGCCGACGAGGTCGTCATCGCCGAGACGTCAAGCGATCCGGACGACCACTTCAGGTCGCTGAAGGAGATCCACGAGATCGTGTCGGCCGCTATCACCGGGCAGGCTGTGGCGTTGACAGGACCGGAGCGCTGAGATGGCCCACGAGTTCGGGATGCTGCGCGTGGCGCTGCTCAGTGTGGAGGAGTCGGGCGCGCTGGTCGCGGGAGGCGGCCCCGACCCGCTGGCGACCATGGCCGTCGACCTGGCGTGGGGGTCGCCGGGGACGGGTACCAGCGATCCGGCCCACCGGCCGCGCGACACCACGCTGCGCTACATCACCCGCATGGGCGGCAGGGCCACGCCGTACGGGCTGTTCGCAGGCACGGCCCACGTCCCCATCAGGCCCGAGCGGAAGCTGGAGATAGCGGGCAAGGACCGGCACAGCGTACAGGTAAGGCTCGACTTCGAGGTGCTGCAGCGCATCGTGCTCGAGGCGATGATGGCCGCGGGGCTGGAGGGCTGGCCCGTCAGGCGCAACCGCACGTTGCGCAGGAACGCGGGCGGGCTGCGTTACACCAAGTCGGGCGACAGCACGTCGGATGTGGTCACGTTGCGCGCCACACCGGCCATCGAGGCCGTTCTGGGCGCGGTCGGCGACAAGAGCGTGCGCGCGGGCGAACTGCTCGACGGGCTGGAGTCGCACTTCGCCGGCAGCTCACGTGAGGCGCTGCGCGACTTCGTCGGCAAGCTCATCGACGGTGACGTACTGCACAGGGCGGTCGACCTCATCAGACCGGGTGACGAGCCCGCCGCGCTCGCGCTGTCGGTCCTCGAGGGCATCGGCGATCAACACGCGGCCGACGTGCTCACCGGGCTCGTCGACGAGACGTGCGGGGCCAGGCCGCTCGGCACCGCCCTCATCGGCAGGATAAACGCCGCGTGGGAGCGGGCGGCGGAGCGGATGCCGGCGCTACGCGACTTCCCGCAGAACCGCCGCTTCCACCTCGATCTTGACATCGCCACCCACGATGCCGCGCTCGATCAGGCCACCGTCACCGACCTCATCGACACCGTCCGGCGGCTGCAGCTCGTCTTCCCCGACAACGAGTATCTGCCGATGTTCCGCGCCGCGTTCCGCCGACGGTATGAGGATACGGAGGTACCGCTGCTCGATGCGCTCGACCTTGAGAACGGCGTGCTCTGGTCTGCCGAGCGTGAGCTGTCACCGCTGGCGGAGTCGGCGCGGATCCGGCGCCCGCACGGGCACAGCGGTTCGGAGGTGCCGGTCGAGGTTTACAAGGTGCTCGACCGGTGGATCAACGGCGAGCGAGTGGTTGACCTGGCCGATCTGCCGATGGCGCCCACCTGTTCGGCACGCGGCCTGCTCGCCGCGCTGCTCGACGACTTCGAGGGCCGCTACCACAGCATGCTGCGCGCTGGTTACCAGCGCAGCTCTATGGCGCTGATCAGCCGCTTCGCCCTCGGTCGCGAGGACAGGACGGCCGACCTGCTCGCCTGGGCGGGACCGTCCTCCGACGATCAGGACGGGCCCATTCACGCCGAGCTTGTCTACTCGCCGGGCATCAGGATCAGTAACGTGTTGATCAGGCCCAAGCTGCTGGAGGACGAGATCGCGCTGTCGGGCGCGGGCAGCGGCTCCCTGTCGCTTGACCGGCTCTTGGTCCGCCTCGAAGGCGACGCCGTACGACTGCGCGACTCGGTGACGGGTCGCGACGTCATCGTGGAGATGAACGCCGCGCACAACGTCGCGGCCAGCGGCATGGACCCCGTTTACAGCTTCCTCGGCATGCTCGTCTCGCCCGGAGCGATCGGCTGGTCGTGGGGCGCGCTGCAGCGTCTGTCCCATCTGCCCAGAGTGACGTGCGGCAAGGTCGTGGTCTCGCCGGAGACATGGACAGTCAGCGGGGTCGACCTGTCCCGGGCACTGACGGCGTCCCGGCCGGGCGACCATCTGCGCCGCCTGCTCGACGGCTTCGGGGAGCGCAGATGGGTCGGTGTCGGAGACGACGACCGCGTCCTGGCGGTCGACCTCGACTCGGCCGACTCGGTCCGGGCCTGTCTTACGCGGTACGCACACGAAGCCAAGGTGGCGCTGACCGAGATGCCGCACGTGGAGAGCCCAGCCTCGCACGGGCCGGCGGGACGGCACGTCACCGAGCTCGTGGTGCCGCTGCAGCCGACGGCGCCGTCCCCCGGATCGGTACGTGAGCCCGCGCCCTACGACCCGCAGGCGGGCATGTCCTGGGTTTACTTCAAGTATTACTGCGGCTCCTCGGCCGCTGACGCGGTCATCGCCGAGTCGCACGCGCTCGCCTTACGGCTCAGGCAGGCCGGCGCGGCCACCGACTGGTTCTTCGTCAGATACTACGAGGAGGGCTTCCACGTCCGCGTCCGCGTGCGACCGGCGGGCGCGCAGCACAGGGCCGCCGTCATCGCCGCGTTGGACGGGCTCGCCGCCGCACTGAGGGAGCGGGGCCTGGTTGTCAGGTCCGTTATGGACGACTACATACCCGAGGTCACCAGGTACGGCGGGGCCTCCTGCCTGCCAGCCGCCGAGGCGCTGTTCACCGCGGACAGCGACGCCGTCGCCACCTACACGGCCTCGGCCCCTGACGAGCACACCCGGCTCTACCAGTGCGTGGCCGACATGCTGTTCTGGTCGGAGACCCTGTTGGGGGACGACGGGACCGCGCACGAGTTCCTGCGCTGGCGGCAGAGCGGGCTCGTACTGTCTTTCGAGCGGTCGGGTAACCCGCAGGGCGTCTTTTTCCGCGACCACCGCGCCCGGCTCGACGCGCATCTGGCCACCGCCGTCTTCGATCCGATCCTGCGGGAACGCCTGGCCGCGTTCGGCGGTGCGCTCACCAAAGCGGCGCCGGAGCGGTCCGCGCTGTTCGCCGTGGCCAATTCCACTCTCCATATGCACTGCAACAGGCTGCTGGCGGTGGACTCCCGGCGGCTGGAGTTCCTGGCCTGTGAACTGGCCATGCGCAAACTCCGCGAGTATCTGGCCCGCGGACGGAAGGGAGAGCGGCGATGACGGTCCAGCCGACGGCACGGGAGGTTGACGTAGGGAGCTTCAGGACGTTCATGAGCTCCTTTCCGACCGGGGTCGCGGTGGTCACGACCCTGGACGCCGCGAGTGAGCCCGTCGGGTTCACCTGCTCGTCGCTGTGCAGCCTGTCGCTGGCGCCGCCTCTGCTGCTGGTGTGCGTCAACAGAGCCAGCGGCACGCTCGACGCACTGCGGGCATACGGCGCCTTCGCGGTCAACCTGCTGGGCAGGAACGGCCGGCCGGCGGCGGAGATCTTCTCCGCCTCCCGCTCCGACAGGTTCAGCGCCGTGCCGTGGTGTCCGACGGGGCCGCGGTCGCTCCCGTGGCTGCAGGAGCATGCGCACGCCGTGGCGGAGTGCGAGCTGCGGGAGATCCACCCGGGCGGCGACCACGTCATCATGATCGGTGCAGTGGCGGGAGTGCGCTTCGGTGACGGGCAGACGCCGCCTTTGCTGAGGGGGCTCAGTCGTTACTCGGTCTGGCAAGACTGACGGCCTCCTCATGCAACGTATGAAACGCTCCCCCTCCCCCGCCCCGCCATCCGACTTCGGAATGCTGCGGGTAGCGATCCTCAGCGTGGATGAGGCCGCGCGGCTGATGGCCGCCCCGGACTTCGAGGACCCGCTCGTCACCACCTGTATCCGGTTCGCCGCCAGTCCTCACCTGCTGAAAAGCGCGTCATCCGACGAGAAGGCCCAGGCCGCGTTCCTGCGATACGTCAGCAGGATGGGCGGCCGGGCCACTCCCTATGGTCTGTTCGCCGGTACTGCGTGCGCCACGATAAGAGACGAGCGGCGACTCGTTCTGGATCGCCGACAGCAGCACATTGTGCGCGTGCGAATTGATTTCGGCGTACTAGATTCGCTGGTCGGCGAGGCCATGGAAGAGGCAGGCAGAACAACCTGGCCGCTCAGGCGGAACCCGACACTCCGCCGAACCGGCAAGGCTCTGCGATTCGCCAGAGCCGGCGACGCCAGTGCCGATGTGGTGACCGTCCGCGAGAGCCCCGCCATCACGACACTGCTCGAGGTCCTCGGCGACGGCACGGCATCAGCGGACCAGCTGGTTGACGCGCTTGCCGTACGCATGCCCACGGCACCCAGGGAGGAGCTGCACGCTTTCGTGGCGCGGCTCGTCGAGAGCGAGATGCTGCAGCGGGCAACCGGTTTGATCATGCCCGGTGTGGAGCCCGCGGAGATTGCGCTGTCCACTCTCCGTTCCGTCGGGAACCGTCGGCTGGCGGAGGCGGTGACCGCACTGTCCACCGACGCCTGCGGCGACCACCCACTGGATGACGGGCTGAGCGGCCGACTGAACAAAGCCTGGGACGCGGCCGCGCACCGCATCCCCTCTCTTCGGACGATCGATGAGAACCTGCGCTTCCATGTGGACCTCAACATCGCCACCGTGTCCGCGTCCGTCGACCGACGGACGGTGAGCGACCTCGATGACGCCGTGCGCAGGCTCGAGCTGATGTTTCCGCCCGATGACGCGATGGCCGACCTGCGTGAGACGTTCCGCAGCCGCTACGGGGACACCGAGGTGCCCTTGCTGGAAGCGCTCGACCTGGAGTACGGGATATTGCGGAGCGCCGACCGCTACGCATCCCGCCTGGCGCGAATGGCCGGCGTGGAATCCCCGATCTCCGGTGAGACGGGCTCGGCGTGGCCGGTCCTGTACGAGGTCCTCCACGATTGGCTGAGAGAGCGCCACCCTGTCGACTTGGGAGATTTCCCCATGGCGGAGCGCGGTTCCTCATCGGCAGTGCACGCAGCACTCCTGGACGAGCGGGAGGGGGGTTTTCACAGCCTCCTGATGGCCGGGTATCGCAGAACATCGATCGCCGTCCTCAGCCGGTTCGCCCTGGGCAGGAGCGAACTGACCGAACGGATGCGGGCCTGGGTCGCCGATGACGCTCCCGACGCGCCCATTCACGCCGAGCTGGTGTATGCGCCCGGGGGGCGAGCGGGAAATCAGCTCCTCCGCCCGAGCCTCTTCGAGGAACAGATCTCACTGCCCGGTGCCGCCGGCGGATCATTGCGGCTGGACCGGCTCCTCATCCGGCTGGAGGGTGATACCTGGCACCTGCGTGACAGGGTCTCGGGACGAGAGGTAATCGTGGAGCTGAGTTCGGCGCACAACGTTCTCGGCAGAGGCTTGGACCCGACATATAGATTCCTGGCCTCGGTCATCTCGCCTGGGAGCATCGCCTGGCGGTGGGGACCGTTCGGGCGACTACCCCATCTGCCCCGCGTGACCTGCGGCAGGAGCATCGTCTCACCCGAGCGCTGGCGGTTGACCGGCGGCGATGTCGAGACCATCCTGGAGTCCGTCGACCCCGACGTTCAGCTGAGACGCACGCTGCAGGGCATCGGGGACCGGCGATGGGTCGGACTGAGCCAATCCGATCAGTTGCTTCCTGTCGACACCTTCTCCGCGCGGTCGATATGCGCCTGCCTGACACTCCCGGCCCCCGGTGGAAGCGTGGACCTGGTAGAAATGCCGCAGGTGGAATGGCCCGCCGTGACCGGCCCGGACGGCCGGCATGTAAGCGAGATCGTGGTACCGCTGCGCAATAGGCGGACACCGCACCACCGCTCGCGCCGCGCCTCCCTTTTCGATCCCTCGGCCGGTTCGTCATGGGTGTGTTTCAACTACTACACGGGGCACGCGGCAGCCGACATCGTGGTGAGCCGGGCGGCGCGGGCCGCCGACGACTTGTTGGACCGGCAGGTGGCGGCGGGCTGGTTCTTCAGCCGCCATTACGGGGACGGGCACCACGTGCGTGTCAGAGTCCGGCCCTCGACCGGGTCGCGACGCGACACCGTTCTGACCTTCATGGCGAGGCTGGGTCAGGACCTGCGAGCCGAGGGCCTGTGCACGCGCGTGATGTCGGACGACCATGTGCCCGAAGTCGCCCGCTACGGCGGCTACGCCTGTCTCGCACGGGCGGAGGCGGTTTTTCAGACGGACAGCGCGGTCGTCGCCCGTTTTCTCAGTGTTCCACCAGGCGAGGAGATGCGCCTGTACGAAGCGGTGTCGACCACGCTCGCACTGAGTTCGGCGCTGTTCGACACGCCTGCGGAGCGGCACGACTTCCTACGGACGTGCCAGGCGGGCCTCCGCATGTCCTTCGCGTCGCAGGGCAACAGGATCGGCAGATTCCACAGGGGGCACCGTACGGCGTTGGACGCGTATCTGACGCGGTCGATGCCGGACCCACACCTCCTGGCGGCGTTCAAGTCTTTCCGCGACTCGGTTCGCAGGCAGGGCGACGACGCGTCCGATCCTTCCGTGTTCGGCTCGGTGCTGCACATGCACTGCAACAGGCTTTTCAGATTCGATGCCGAGAAACTCGAGTTTCTGGCGTACGAACTCGCCATTCGGAAGGTCCGAGAGCTGCGGGCACGGGAAGGCGGGAATGCTTGAGCCGGCCCGCCTCGGCATCGCCACCCGCTCCGCCACGCCGAATACCCGGGCCGCCGCAGCTCTCCCGGACGCCGTCGGGCGGCTCCGGTCCGTCCTCCAGAAGAATGAGCCCTTGCCATTGTTTCCGCACCGTTTCCGGACGGCCGTTCCCTCGTGCCCCTGCTCCGAGCCTCAGACGGCACCCAATCCGGTGAGACTAACGTCTTTTTTATGCGAGGCTTGGGAGGATCGCGATTCCGGCATGATCCGAAGGAGACCCCCTATGGGCAGCAGTACGGCTGTTTCTGCTACCGGCCTGGTGAAACGGTACGGCACGCAAGAATCCGCGGTGACGGTGCTCAATGCCGTGGACATCTCCGCGAAGAAGGGCACGTTTACCGTGATCATGGGTCCTTCGGGTTCCGGGAAATCCTCGCTGCTTCATTGCATCGCAGGTCTCGATCGAGTCGACGAGGGGACGATCCGGTTAGGTGACATCGAACTCACCGCGCTCTCGGAAAAAGAGCTGAGCATCGTCCGGCGGGACAGAATCGGCTTCGTTTTCCAGTCATTCAATCTTCTGCCCACGCTCACCGCGGAACAGAACATCCTTCTCCCTCTCGAGCTCGGCGGCATCAAGCCTGACCGAGATTGGTTCGACCTGGTCGTCACCCGCCTTGGCCTGCACGACCGCCTCGGCCACCGCCCCAGCCAACTGTCGGGTGGACAGCAGCAGCGGGTCGCGTGCGCGCGAGCCCTGCTGACCAAACCAGAAGTGATCTTCGCTGACGAACCCACGGGAAACCTCGACACGCGCTCGGGCGCCGAAGTGCTCTCCTTCCTCCGCGAGTCCGTGGATTCCCTCGGCCAGACGGTGGTCATGGTGACCCACGATCCCATCGCCGCGGCCCGCGCCGACCAGGTGCTCTTCCTGGTCGACGGCGCGGTCGTCGCCGATGTCGCCGACCCCACGGCGGACATGCTGATCGACACGTTGAAGAAGCTGGAGACGGCCTGATGCTGACGGTGGCCTGGAGCAACGTCGTCGTCCGCAAATCCCGCCTGATGATGTCGGCTCTCGGCATTGCGCTGGCCGTCGCGTTCGTGTGCGGGACGTTCATCGTCACCGACACCATGCGCACCGCGCTGATCGACAGCCTGAGCCAGAGCCCGTCACAGCTCAGCGCGGCCGTTCAGCGGGTCGGCCAGGCGAGGACCGTTCCCCGCGAGCTGGTCGGCACCGTCCGGGGGGTCCCCGGTGTGGCGGTCGCGGAAGGGAATCTCTACGGCGCCATGACCGCTCTCGGCCCCGACGGACGGCGGTTGTCCGCGGAAGGGGACCAGGGGGTGCTCGTCGGCATCCCCGCCGACGAGCGGCTCAGCCCCGTGCAGATGGTCGCCGGTCAGGCCGCGAGTCGGCCCGACGAGGTCGTTCTCGACCAGTTCACCGCCCGCAGTCGGGGGCTGGCGATCGGTGCCACGGTCAGCCTGCCCGACCCCCGAAGCGGCGCTGCCGTGCCGTACAGGGTCTCCGGGCTGTTCGTCCCGGGCCCGAAGCTGGCCAAGTACGGCAAGACCGCCATGGTCGGCATGCCGTACCAGCGGGCCGTCGAGGCACTGAACGCGGTGGCCGTGGGACGCATCGACGTACTCGCCGAGCCGGGGGTGTCGCCGGGCGAGCTGGTGGAGCGCCTGCGCGCCGCCCTCGGCCCCGGCTACAGCGTGCTGACGGGCGAGGAGGTCAGGAGGCAGGAGGCCAACGAGGCGCTCAGCGCACTGGACGCCTTCATCAACAGCCTGTTGATCTTCGCGCTGATCTCGGTCCTGATCTCCGGTTTCCTCGTCTACAACACCTTCTCCATCATCATGGCGCAGCGCGTCAGGGAGACGGCCCTGTTGCGCTGCGTCGGAGCCACCAGATGGCAGGTGCTGACCACCGCCCTCACCGAGGCCGCACTGATCGGGCTGGCCGCGTCGGCCGTCGGAGCGGTGGTGGGAATCGGCCTGGCGTATGCGGCTCTCGGGCTCGTCATCGACATGGCCGACGGCATCGATCTGAGCGGAACCACGCCGGAGATCAATGCGAGCTCGCTCCTCCTGGCCCTGGCCGTCGGAATCGGGATGACACTGGTGGCCGCCTCGGTGCCGGTCAAGCGCACCGGCCGGGTGCCGCCCATCGCCGCTCTGCGTGAGGTCCACGCGAGCGAGGGCACAGGACCACGCCGGGGCCCGACCGTCCTCGCCGCCGTGGCGGCCCTCGCCGGGCTGGCGCTGGCCGGATACGGCACCGCCATCGCCGACACGGGTGACGACAGCCAGGCGGAGCTCGTGCTGAGCGGTGCGGGCACCACGCTCCTGCTGATCGCCGTAATCGCCGCGGGGCCCCGCTACCTCCCCGTGTTGGCCGCGATGGCGGGACCCGCCGCGAAACGGCTCGCCGGAGCACCCGGCCGCCTCGCGGTCGAGAACATCAGGCGGAACCCGTCCAGATCCGCGAACACCACCGCCGCACTGGTCATCGGCCTCGCACTGGTGACGCTGGTCAGCGTGCTCACCTCGTCGATGACCGCCTCCATCGCGGCCGGCTACGCCAAGCACTCGCCCTTCGACTACACCCTGGTGGCCGAGGGCGGTAATACCCCCATGCCGGCCCAGGTGCTGGCGTCGGTGACCGGCAGCGAGCAGGTCGGCGGGATCGTCACCATACGGCAGGGCGGGGTCCGCACCGACATCGAGGTCAAGGGGGAGGTTCTCCGCCCGCAGGGCGTGAATCCAGAGGCCGCCAGGCTGGCCCCGGACGCCGTGGCGCGCGGCAGCCTGGCCGCCTTCGGCCCGGGAACCATCGCGATGGAGCGCAAGCTGGCCGAGCGCATGCGCATCGACGTCGGCGATGTGCTCGAAGTGCGTGCCGAGACCACGGGGATCACGCTGAAGCTCCGCGTCATCGCGCTGCTCGACGCGCTGTCGCCCTTCGGGCCGGTGGCCATGGCCGAGCCCGACTTCGTGCGGATCGCACCGGACAAGCCGGTCTCCGTACTGCTGGTGCGGGGCGCCGCCGGCGTCGGCGAGCCGGAGTTGCGAGCGGCCGTCGAGCGGGCGACCACGGGCTTCCCGTCCGTCGCGGTGCTGAGCAGGGTCGTCGCCGCGCGGCAGTGGAACACCTCGGTGGAGACGCTTCGGACGCTGCTCCTGGCGTTACTGGGACTGTCGGTGGTGATCGCGTTCTTCAGCCTGGCCAACACGCTCTCGCTCTCGGTCGTCGAGCGCCGCGCCGAGTTCGGCCTGCTCAGAGCGCTAGGCATGACCCGCGCCCAGCTCCGGAGAACCCTCGGGGCCGAGAGCGTGGTCATGTCGACGCTGGGCGTGGGCGTCGGGATCGTGCTCGGGGCCGGCTTCGGATGGGTGTTGTCGCGCTCGTTGGCCATCGTCTCGGAGGCCAGGTTCTCGATCTCGGGAGTCTTCATCCCGGCGTTCGCCGTCATGGGCGTGCTGGTTGGGCTGCTGGCGGGGATTCTGCCGGCACGTCGGGCGGCCACCGCGCCGATCGTGGAAACCCTCACCAAGGAGTGAGCACGTTCGGGGTCACCGACGGCGGCATCCACCAGTAGTGCTTTGTTAGGTGCTCAGGGTGGGCGCTGTGAGCAGGTGGGGCAGCGGCCGGTCCAGGTGGCCAGGAGTATCTGGAGTTCTTTGAGGATCGTGTAGAGGGTCAGGCCGCGGCTTTTGGGTC